>JAQIBH010000159.1 GCA_027859205.1 Bacteroidales bacterium
TTCCAAAAAAACGACATTACAGAGTGGTTGTTTTTACTTATAAATATCTCAGAAAGAAAACTATTTCGAGAAACAAAAAAAGGAGATATGTCTCATTTTCAGAAAATTAAGTTGATACAGAATTCTTAGCTTGACGGCTATGGTCTGCCGACAGGCAGGCATCTCACTAGGTAAAAAAACTCGACTACCGTTAGGTAGATGCTTCGTTTGGATATTGCGAGAGATTGGAATTTTTCTTTGTGTTGCGCTTTCCAGAGCCACTTTGTCCACTTGTCTTCGAGAACATCAGACTGTATTGCTTCACTTCTCCTATATGCTGAGGTTCTCGAAGCCTATATACTTCAGACCACTATTATTTTTCCTTTAAATTATAGCAAACTAAAGTTTGAAGATAGCGTAAGTATAGTTTTCCGTTTGCAACCACCGGTACTGTCCATGCTTGATATCTTACTTCTTTTAGGGCATTTTCAATTTTACCAAGCATATTAAAAGCCTTAGGATTTGGCTTAACAAGAAATAAATTTCCTTTAAGATCCATGCAAATTAAATGTCCATCAACATAGGTTGTAGTTCCCTGTCCCATTTCCTTTGTGCTCCACATTACCGTTCCTGTTTTTAGCTCAAGACATTGAAAATCTGCCTTATTTCTTCCGCTGAATCCGGAATATCCATAAATATATCCATCAATTATTATTGGATCGGAATGGTGTGCAGAAATAGCTTCATTTTTCCATAATACTTTATAGCTATCCTGGGTAAACTCAATGGCTTGACAACCTAAAGTAAATGATGTTATAAAAACTATATTATCCATTATTGCAGGTGTAGTAGCATTCATCTCAAATTCCCATGGTACGCGCCATAGATCTTGACCATTTTCAGGGTCAACACATGATAATCCTTTCCCATGATATACTAAAAGGTTTGTATCTTCCTTTGTTTTTATTAAAATGGAAGCAGCATATCCTGCCAAACCATCATAGGATTTCCACAATAATTCACCATTAAATTTATTAAAAGCCATAATCAAAGCATTTCCTCCACCTTGTACTACAACTATATCCTTGTATACCACAGGAGAGCTGGAATGACCATGACTTGGTTCAATACCACCAAAATCATTCACATTTTTCCTCCAGACTAACTTCCCATCTGATAATTGCCAACATACAAGATCTCCACTTCTACCAAAAGTATAAACATAATTATCTGCCTGCCGATCAGGCTGGCTATCAATGAAAGGTGTGGCACGCGAACCCGGCCCATGTGCTGTTCCAGCTTCAGCTTCATACGAAGCCTGCCAAATTAATTCTCCATTATTAGTATTAATGCAAAAAACAAGATCATTCTTTTCATCTCTTCCCGGAATTATTAATCTATTACCCACAATTACAGGAGCTGACCATGACGCAGTTTGTTGTCCCTGGCATAGGAAATTTATCTCCCACTCTTTTTCAAGGCCTTCAGACCAGTCAGTTTTAATTCCTGTTACTAAACTTTTTCCATCAAAATGTTGGCCTCTCCAATTTGGCCAATCAGCCTCACCTTTAGTAAATTCAGATATTTCTGCTATTTCCGAAGGAATATTTTCACGTTTTCCTTCAATTTTTTGTTCTTTGTGTATTGAATTGTATGCGAAGTAAATGAAACCAGCTATGGCGATAACCAAAACTACTAAAACTGATAGAATTATTTTCCAAATTTTTTTCATAACAGATTCATTTAAAAAGGATTTGAGAATATATAAAAGTACAAATTAATTATTGAAATCTAAATAATGATTGCAATTTAGATGGAATAATAACAATTTATAAAGCTTTCATAGAAAGTAACATGAAGCTCAAATAACCTTGTGTATATATTTAATACCATCATTAAAATAGTTTTTTGATTTATTATGATCCTTTTTATTACGCTTAAAACCAATAAATTGGTAATTTACCTACTATTAACAATCAAATGCCTCCCTAAACCAATCAGGCAAATTATCAAGCTTATAGTTTTCAATTAAGAAATCTAAATAGTTTTTAAATGGTCCTTCATTCGGTTTATCTAATCCTAAAAATCTCTTAGCATTTTCAAATAACAGATTGTCAGTTTCAACTTCATCAAATTCCGCATTTTTAGCTCCTTTTATAAAGTTTAAAAGATAGGTGCTCTGTTTTAATACATAACTTGACATCCACCAGTCGGTACCAAACATTATTTGAGATTTGACCTTATTATTTGTTATATATCCTTTTAACTGTTTAAAATAAGCTTGGCTTTCATATTCCATTCTAGGATGAAATGAAACGTCAGTATATAAATTGGGATATTTAGAGTCCTTTAGTCCATCTAAAATTGACTTTCTCCATTCAGTTTCTATTTGTGCCCGTTCTTTATTTTTTTTATTCTTTTCAAATATTTCTGATCTCAAATTTCTACCTATTCCATCTCCACCAAAATGACCAAAATTAAGCTTTAGCTTGTGTAAATCATTTTCTTCCATCATTTTAAACCATTTATCGGGATTTGGCATATTTCCCCAATATTCCAGTCTCTCATTTTCTGTTCTTAATTTTTTTCCATTTAAATCTTTTTTACTAGTTGAATAACTTCCACCATAACAACAATGTGTAGTTACAGGAATGTTTTCCTCAATACATTTTTTGTATAATTTAATAAGAACCGGATGAGAAGGTTCATATCCTAGAGGTGGATAAACCTTCATTCCTATAAATCCATTCTTACGATATATTTGCATAAAATCTTCAATTCCTATTCTTTTTATTGTTCTTGGATCTGCTGCTAGAAAAGGTAAGATTATTCCAGGATTGTTAAGTATTACATTTTTATTTTGTTCAACTTGCTTTTCAAATGTCATTATTGTTTCTCTCCCCAATTTCCTTAAAATCCATTTTCGCGGTTCATGGGTCATATCCATCATTAGTGGCACATACATAGTTTTAATATCTTGTTTAGTATTTCCTGATTGTTCTATTAGGAATTTTGCAACTTCTTCAATACTATTTATATTACCAATTCTAATCATACTTTGAAACTTATCTATCCAATTATAGTTCGTATTATCGAAATCAAATTTTTCTAAAATCCATTCAATAATTTCGGGCTTAATCTTAGATTGCCTTGTTCTGTGTTTTTTTGGAATACACTTATTATTCATAATGTGGCAATGTGCATCTATAACAATTTTATTTCCCATAATTAATAATTTAAGGTTAAATAACTATACAATTATAGCTGTTACGACAGCAATATTAACTGCTTTTCGTAAATATTATTAAGTAAGTTATAACATAAATATATAAATAACAAGTAGTTGGGAAAATTGCATTATCACTCCACACCCATTTCACCGGGTAAAAAATAACCGACTACTGCCTGATATATGTTTTGTTTGGATTTTACGAGAGATTGGAATTTTTTTTCGTATGAATTTCAGCCTTAGAGAGCCTCAGGCTTCGTTGTTTCCGTAGACTGAGGTTCTCTAAGCCTACTTTTCCTTAGACAGGGTTGTTTTTTAACCACCTGTTATAAATCCACATAGAAAAAGCAGAAGCAAAACCTATTCCCATAAGAATAAACCATCCCATTGAATTCCAGAAGGTATTAAGTTCTAACAGGCCTGAATCAAGTTTTACTGCATTTTTACACATAATCTCATTAAAGATGAATGCTCCCGCAGGTCCGCCAATTAGAGCTCCGATTGCCATCGGAAGGTTGGCATAACCGAGAAATAATCCTTCTTGTCCCTTTGGTGCCAAAGCTCCTATATATTCGTATGTTCTTGCCGATGTGAATAATTCACCAAAGGCTATCAAAGCAACAGTTAAGATAATAAAAAGTGATCCAAGTGGGATAAATTCACCAAGAGTAAGAGTTCTTACTCCTCCGCTCATAAATATTGGTATAAGGTTTATCACCATTGAAATTCCAATTATGACAATACCTACAATTATTGAATTTATCGGTTTCATCTTACCAAATTTTTTAGTAATTAAAAGTTGAAAAAACACAATAACAAAAGGATTGGCCATTGTTATGAGGTCAACTGCAGGATCTAACTCAACCACTTTTTTTAAGTATAGAGGCAATACATTATAAACTTGAGAGTATATGAAGAAAAACCCACTTGAGACTAATAAAAACATCGCAAATCTCAGATTTTTCAGAACAAGGATCATATCTGCCAGAATTCTGAAGATGGATTTTTTTGGTTTCTTATCTGCTTCAGTATGACCAAATTCTTTTTCAGGGTCTGTGTAAAATAGTAACACAGCAAAAAAGGCAATAATTGAGAAGAAAACAGAAACAGCAAAAATATAGCTCAGATCAAATTGTTTTCTCATAATAAAACTGACACCTCTGCCAAAGAGAGATCCAATGTTAATTACCATATAAAAAATCCCAAAACCAAGTGTTGCTCTTGCCCCAGCAGTTTTCTGAACAGTTCCTGAGATACAGGGTTTTATAATTGAGCCACCAATACCTATTATAACAATAGCAAGAATTACAGGGAAAAGAATACCTGTGCCTGCCGTCATACTGCTTTCAACAGTGTGATTAAGAGTATATCCGCCAAACCAGACCGGATAACCCATTGTGAAGTATCCGATAGCAAGTAAAACAAAAGCTATCAAAAGCGATTTTTTAAAACCGATCTGGTCGGCAATAGTTCCTGAAAGAATGGGGAGAAAATATACCAATGCCCACAAAATACCATTCAAATTGCTTGGCCAATAATCTCCAAATCCAAGTTGCCCTAAATACAGAACAACAAAACTTGCCATGGCATAATATGCACCTCTTTCAAATAATTCAGTTAGATTGGCAGTCCAAAAACTTCGGGGGAAGCTATTTTTTTTAATCTCTTTTGTACTTTCCATAATAAGATTTTAATAGATATTCTTGATTTATTCAAACCCTGTTCAATATATTATAGGACAAACAGATCAAGGTGGTTCTATTTCTTTGGTCTCCTTTTTTTCCTTTTCTTTTTACGGATTTCTTCTCCTTCTTCGGCTTCTTTCATTATGGTTTTCCAATTGTGAGTTTTATCTTCTGTAAAATTCACAGTGCTTTGATAATCGTTTTTGGAAATTTCTATTCTCATAATTGGTTTTCCCAAATTCTCTTCAATTTCTTTTAATAGCTCTTGCTCTTCATCGCTACAAAACGAAACTGCCTGTCCTCTTTGGTTGGCTCTTCCTGTTCTTCCAACTCTGTGTACATATTGTTCCGATGATTCCGGTAAATCGTAATTTACAACATATTCAACGTTCGGAATATCAATTCCCCTGGCGCTAACATCGGTGGCAATTAATATTTTTAAATCGCCACTTCTGAAGTTTTGCATTATTAGCTCTCTGTCTTTTTGTAATTTATCACTATGGATTGTATCAGTTGAAATGTCAACTCTTTCCAAAGCTTTCTTTACACGCTCAGCTCTTACCTTTGTTCTTACAAATATTAATATTTTTTTTTCGGGATGATCTTTTATAAGATATTCAAGAAAGAACCGTTTATCGTCCATTTT
Source organism: Bacteroidales bacterium (assembly GCA_027859205.1). Lineage (GTDB taxonomy): Bacteria > Bacteroidota > Bacteroidia > Bacteroidales > UBA12077 > UBA12077. Next base: position 5,540 of record JAQIBH010000159.1, read on the forward strand.
TACTGTAGCAACAGCATGTTCAATATTTTTTGCAACAGGATCTTTTGGAGATATTTGAATTCGGATAGCATTAGTGACTAGCGAATATGCAAGGTTTTTTATTTTTTCGTTGATAGTTGCAGAGAAGAAAAGTGTTTGTCTCTTTCTTGGAAGATGACGCATTAAATCATTGATGTCTTTAATAAAACCTAAATCGAGCATGTGATCAGCTTCGTCTAATATCAATATCTCTACTCTCTTTAGCAATAATGCTCCCTGACTCACTAAATCGAACATTCTACCTGGAGTAGCAATTAAAATATCAACACCTTCGTTAAGTTGCGCTATTTGTGGTTCTTGATCTACACCACCATGAATACAAAAAGTAGTAATTCGTGTGTGATTAGCTAACGATTTAAAAACAGAATCTATTTGTAAAGCTAACTCATGGGTTGGTGCCATTACCAAACATTTAATTCCATCGGCACGACCTTTAATTTTGCGTTCCTGTAAAATATGCAAAATGGGAATAGCAAAAGCAGCTGTTTTACCTGTACCGGTTTGTGCAATAGCTAATACATCCTCGCCTTTTAGGATTGGCGGAATGGCCTTATATTGAATGTCTGTGGGTTTTTTGAAACCTAATTTAGAAATACTGGTTTTTATACCGTCGGCAATGCGATAATCTTCGAATTTCATAGATCCTAATTAAGTCACAAAGATAGAAATTAGATGTTAACAATTAAGTTTATTAAATGATAATAAATAGATACTCACATCATTTATGGAATTAAAAAATCGCAACATTACTGTTACGATTCTATATTTTATTTTGAAAATTTTGTTAATTCTAAAGTTCTACTAATCTTTCAAAAACCATTTGATAGCTTCTTCTTCACTGTTGAACACTTTTAAAGGTAATCCAAGCTTTTTAGTAGTCTGAATAATCAGATTAACATAATATTTCTTAAAAACGTTTCCATCGAAAAGAGCTCCAGCTTTCTTAAGACCTTTACCCATTGCCATAGGAACCATAATGTTTTCGAACCATTTTCTGTTTTCAGGAGAAACAACACTTTGTTTTGTTATATCTGATAAAAAATAATGAATTGGATACTTATCAGCATATTCCAACAAGGCTATAAACGCACTTTGATATTCTTCTGTACTTGCTTTAGCTTTCCATTCTATTTTCGCTAATTTTATAACTGGATTGTAAGTTACCAGTGCAAAATTAGTTTCCAATACTACTTTAATAAGTGTTCTTTTTTCTACATCTGTTGTTGTCATAACTTTTAGTTTTTATTATTATATACGATAACATATTAATATAGTTACATATATACAATGTGTAGATATAAATTATTCAAAGAAAAAGATTGCCGTCTTAATTAGTGCTATTGTCAAATAAATCAACTAATTCGGGATAGTAGTAATATGCAATTACCTCTGAATTTTTGGCATCGGCAGGCTTTGCCGGAATGAATTTTTTAACAGTGTGTGCTTTCATTTTTGATGCATCGAAAGGTTGCATTAAATCCTTAATTTCTTTTTCGGTAGTATTTTTATCAATCCACAGTAAAGCTTTCTCAGGTTCTAATATTAGTGGCATTCGTTTTTTAGTATTATGGATATTACCAACAAATTCATTTGCTTCAGTTGTTATCACAGAATAAGTATTTAAGATCTCTCCTGTTTCTTTATCTGTCCATGATGACCAGATTCCGCCAAAAACGAAAACGTCATCATTTTTTAAGCTAATGTAATATGGATATTTTTTTCCTTTTATTTTTTGCCACTCAAAAAACCCCGAGCACAGAATTAAACAACGCTTTTTAGTAATTGAATTTTTAAATGATGCTTTTTCAAATATGGTTTCTGATTTAGCATTCAAGGTGCTGTTTCTGAGTTTATAAGCTGTTGCTTTATCTTTAACCCAACTGGGAATTATTCCCCATTGAAAGAATTGAATCTCGCCAGGCTTATCGTCGGTAATTACCGGCATAGCAGGATTATCAAAAGCATTTACAAGAAATGATTCATTAAACAGACTTAATTGCTCCTCTTTAACAATCTTATTCTCAATAAGCTTGGTAGGATTCTTTTTTGTAAGACTGTAGTAAAAACACATTTTTATAAAGTTTTTAGTTCAAAGTACCGAGTACCAAGTTTTCCTTCTTTAAACTAGGTACTACGTACTAGTAACTTTTATTATATCGTTCCATTGCGTTGTATATTTTCCAGAAAGCATTTCTTGTTTAAGCTTCCATTCTTTTCCATCACCCTGAATTGCTAATTTAAGTGTATCTCTTCCATATTTTTGATTAATTCGAAAGCTAGCTTCTGATATTTGTTTTTGGGCTTTGAAATCACAATTAGAATACAATCCTGTTTGAATATTGTTTGCGCTTTCCAGTCCATCAACTATAACACCGGCTTTTTTGTATCTTAAACCATCAATAAATATCATTTTTAGACCTTTTAAGGCAAATTTAGCCAATTCTATCTGACTATTGGTAGAAACATCCAAATGAATAGTTTTTGATAAATATTCATACTTATCCTTGCTAAACGGGTCAGTATGAATAAATACTGTAAGTATATTTGCAACAGAATTTTGAGCTCGTAGCTTTTCAGAACATCTTGTAGCATAAGTAGAAACAGCTTCTTTTAGGTATATTACATTTGTAATGATCTTACCAAAACCACGTGTAGTAGCAATTGCCTTCTTTGCTGGAAGCATAGTTTCCAGTGGAATACATGATGTCCCCTGTAATTCTTTTTTTAAGCGTAAACCCACAACAGTAATATATTTTCGAATCCAGTTATCGTTTGTACTAATAAAATCATTTGCATTCAATATATTGTTTGCCTGTAAAAATTTACGATACTGTTTTCCTATTCCCCATACATCACTAATTAGCGTATTACGCAAGCCACAATCAATTTCCCTTTTGGTATTTAGCACACAAATCCCCTCATATAGTTCATTAGTCTTGGCTAATTTATTAGCAATCTTCGCTAAAGCTTTTGTTTTACTGATTCCAACACTTACATCAATTCCGATATATTGCTTTACGGTTCGTTTGATTTCTGAGCCCAATTTCTCAAGATTATCATATTTAAAGCCTGTCAAGTCAAGGAAAGATTCATCAATAGAATAAACTTCGATTCGAGGTGTGAACGTTTCAAGAACACGGATTATTCTATTGCTCATATCGCCATATAAGGCATAATTTGAGCTAAATACATGTACATTATTCTCCTTTAGATATTGCTTTTTGTTAAAAGCTGGTTCTGCCATCTTTAGTCCTAAGGCTTTTGCTTCATTAGATCTGGAAATAATACAACCGTCATTATTAGAAAGGACTATAACCGCTTTCCCTTCAAGAGCAGGCTTAAAAACCTTTTCGCAAGAGACATAAAAGTTATTTGCATCAACTAGCGCGTACATGATTTACTATTTTCGTTTTGTATTGTCATTCCCGCGAACTTTTCTCATGAGCGAAGCGAGTAACGCGGGAATTTCTTTACACATAAACATAGATTCCGCATCAAGTGCGGAATGACAAAAGGATGAAATATTTTATTTTAATATTGTTTATGTATTGAATATGTTACAACGCCCCAAATCTGAAAAGTATTGTGTTTGTTGATTTTTATTGGATCAAACTCAGGATTTTCCGCCATTAAAAAGGCGTTCTCTTCGTCAATTTTTTTGAATCTTTTTAAAGTGAATTCGCCATCGATAATACAAACCAACACTGAATCGTTTTTTGCTTGCAAGGATTTATCAACTATCACAATATCTCCATCATTAATTCCTGCGTTAATCATTGATGAACCGCTTATTTGTGCAAAAAATGTTGAACTAGGATTTCGTATTAATTTTTCATTTAAATCCAGAGGTAGTTCGAGATAATCATCGGCTGGTGAAGGAAAACCTGCTGGAATCATAGATTCTAGAAGAGATAAGGACATTTCAGAAGATGTATCCGGAACGAATATCTTGATTTTATTAGTATTGTATAACTCTTTTACTATCATAGCGTAATACCCTTTTATTAAATTATTACATTAACTGACTTTTAAACGAGTTGATGGTTCTTCCAGATTAATATTGGCAAGTCGATGTAACTCAGATACTTCAATGCTAATAAAGCCAAATTCGCTTACTACCTTACCTTTAATCAAATAACACCCCGGACCTCTGAAAGGGTATTGTGCCATGATCTTTGGAAACTGTACTGTATCAATCCAATGTCCTGTTAAATCAGTAAAAACACCAAAACTCATATATTTCCCACCTCCAGTACGAGTCCTTTTTACATGAATCAAATATCCTATGATCTCAACCTGTTTGCTTATCATGTTTACAAAATCTTTGGCGAGCAAGCATGTTTTTGGCAGTTTATCTATTAGCTTGAATGGAGTAATACTACATGAGAAACCAATTATTTCCAACTCGTCATAAGCTGCCTCTAAAGGATGAGAATATAATTCAGGAAGTTTGAATTCCTTGGGTTTTTCGTTGAATAGGGTTTTTTCCGGCTTTGTTCTTTTATCCTTTTTAAGAATAAAGTGTGCGTCCCATAATAGCTCTTTTTTGGATTTTTCTGTAAAACGAAATGCATTAATTCTAATAAGAATGGTCAGTTGCTCAAGAGAAACCGGAACTCGTTTCATGAAATCACGCAGGTTTTCGAAATCCCCATTCGTATAACGTTCAGTTAACAAAGTTTTTACTGTTGTATTTTCAAGATGGTTAATTAAACTTAATCCGAGATGTATCACATGACCATGAATTACAGTAATATAATCGCTATTATTTATACAAGGAGGCTCAATTTGCGCCCCGTGCATTCGTGCTTCGTGCACATACGATTCTTTACGATAAAAACCACCACCATTATTTATAGTAGCTACAATATATTCTAAAGGATAATGTGCCTTAAGGTATAATGCCTGGAAACTTTCTACAGCGTAGGATGCTGAATGTCCTTTGGAAAAGGCATAGTTGGCAAAACTTTCAATCTGAGTCCATACCCTTTCGACAATAAGCAGCGGATATTGCTTCTTTTTGCAATTGGAGAAAAACTTATCTTTAATTTTTCCAAACTCGTTACGTTGCTTGAATTTCCAAGACATTCCTCGACGCAAAACATCGGCCTCGGCAAGTGTAAGTCCAGCAAAATAATGAGCAACCTTAATTACATCTTCCTGGTAAACCATAACTCCATAGGTTTCTTCCAGTAAATCGTAGAGTTCGGGCATCTCATTTCGTGCCACTTCCCTCCTTTCCGGATGGCGATAACGTAGGATGTATTCACGCATCATACCACTTTTGGCAACGCCAGGACGAATAATGGAACTAGCCGCTACAAGCCTTATATAATCATCGGCTTCGAGTTTTGTTAGCAACATACGCATTGCGGGTGATTCCACATAAAAACAACCAATGGTTTTTCCTTGTTTTAGTAGATTTTTAACTTTCTCATCTTTCTTAAAGTGCTCTAAGTCATGAATATCAATAATGTCACCTCTGTTTTTTTCTACTATAGCTACAGCATCTTCAATTTTGCTTAATCCACGTTGTCCTAATACATCAAATTTAGCAAAGCCAATATCTTCAGCTTCAAGCATACTAAAATGTATGGTTGGGAATCCTTTGGGAGGCATAATAGTTGCTGTATAAGTATTTATTGGTTCTTCAGAAATAATAATTCCACTTGAATGTACACTTAAATGGCTGGGAAAGCCATGAATTAGCTTGCTGTATTTTAGTACAAGCAAACCCATATCATCAATTCCTTTAAGATCTGTTCTTTTTTGCAGTTTCTCAATTTCTTGTACAGGTAAACCAAACACCTTTCCAATCTCACGAATCATTGATCGATATTGAAAAGTAATATAAGTACCTATTAAAGCTGTATGATCCCAACCATAGCGGTCAAAAAGGTATCGGGTAATGTTATTTCTGTCGCGTGATGAAAAATCAATATCAAAATCGGGCGGACTGGTTCGTGCGGGATTAATGAAACGTTCGAAATATAAATCCAGTTCAATGGGATCAACATCGGTAATGCGCAACAAATAAGCTACCATACTGTTAGCGCCACTTCCCCTGCCAACGTAATAACATCCTTTGCTGCGGGCGTAATTAATCATATCCCAGTTAATCAGAAAGTAAGCACAAAAATTAAGTTGCTTAATTACTTTTAATTCTTTTTCCATACGCTCAAGAACTTTTTGCGATGGTTCTTTGTAGCGATATTTTAGCCCTTTTAATGATTCTTGTTTTAAAAGCTCGAAATCTTCTTCGTGTGATTCTGTATAGGTTTGCTTATTCTTTGATGTTTTAAATTCAAAAGAAATGGAGCAATTGTCGAGTATTTTCTGTGTATTTTCTATAATCTGCGGATATTCCCTGTATAGTTCCTGGAGGTCTTGATTTTGAAACATGATTTCGTCAGCATGTGCTTCTTCTGATTTAGGTAACCTGCTCAATAAAACATTCTTATTTATTGCACGCAATAAGCGATGAATATTAAAATCGCGTTTGTTGCTAAAAGTAACCGATTGCATAATTACCAGCTTGTCCTGCTGATTTTTCCAATCCGAAAATAGAAGTTTACTTAGCTGTGAAGGCTTTATTCCTACAAATTCATTTTCTTTTAATGATTGATAATCAATATCTCCAAAAGGATAAATTAAATAAGCATTTTGAAATACAGGAGCTTTTTTAGGGAAATTATCGTCAGAATGAAGATACTGTGTTAAATGCTCGTTTAAATCCTTAAATCCATCGTTATTCATTGCAATTCCAATGTATTGTTGTTGTGCTCCGTTTCTGAAATCAATACCCAAAATAGGTTTTATTTGCTCTTTATCGCATTGTCGAATAAAATCAAGACAAGCAGAAGTATTGTTGATATCCGAGAGTACAATGGAATCATAAGCTTTGCCTTTAGCTTCTTGCACCAACTGCTCAATGGAAAGCGTTCCGAACTTATAACTGTAATATGTGTGGCTGTTTAAAAGCAAAGCTTTTGGTTATTAGTTAATTTGTAAATTAATAAAAATGTAAGTATTTGTATTTGCTAAGAGCTAAGATTCAAGGGCTATATGCTTCATGTCAAATATTGTTAATCATGAGGCTATCCGAAAAGTAAACCTTCTATGAAAAATGTCATATTGAGCCTGTCGAAATATCTCATTAATAATCAAATAGATTCTTCGACAAGCTCAGAATGACAACTTCTTGGTCTTTTTGGATTTTCTCTTTATTTTTCATTCTTCATTTTTCATTCTTAATTATTGTCGTCGGTGCGCAGGAATAATTGGTGGTTGCCCGTTAAAGGGATTACTCATCTGTCCTATTCCTCGTGTTCCCATAGTTGTTACACGTCGTATAGCATTTTGTCCGTATCGGTTACGAATTCGATCCATAGCCTGATAGAGATTAATCATTTCGGCTGTATCTTCGAAAAGATTCATTTGATAAGTGCCCGAAAGTAAATGACTGTAGCGTACTCCCACTAATCGTACCAATACCCTACGGTCATAAAGCTGATCAAAAAGTTCCAAGGCTGTTTTAATCAATGTATGATCTAGTGATGTAAATGGAATGCGCTTTTGTCTTGTACGGGTATCGAAATCAGAATATCTTACTGTGACTGTCACACAGGATGTTAGTTTATTTCCGTTTCGAAGATAATAGCTCAGTTTTTCGGCCATTGATGTTAGAATATTCTTTAATTGCCTAACATCAATGGTATCTTTTTCAAGTGTTAAGGAAGAAGATATTGATTTACGCTCGTTATAAGGAACAATTTCACTGTTATCAATTCCCTGGGCTTTTTTCCAGAGCATTATACCATTTTTACCCATGACCCGATCCATAAGCTCTATAGGCATTTCTTGCACTGTTTTAACATATTTAACACCCATATTAAGCAAGGTCTTGTAGGTTTTATCACCAACCATAGGTATTTTCTTAACGGACAATGGTGCTAAGAATGGCTTTTCCATTCCTAAAGGAATATTGATATGATTATCGGGTTTAGCTTCGTTGGTTCCAACTTTTGCTACTGTTTTATTTGTTGACAGTCCAAAAGAAATAGGTAATCCTGTTTCTTTGGTTATTTTGGCTCGTAGCTCTTGTGCCCATTTATACGTTCCGAAAAACTTATCCATTCCGCTTACATCAATATAAAATTCGTCGATAGACGATTTCTCGTACAATGGAGATTCTTCTTTAACAATATCGGTAACCATATCGGAGAATTTGCTGTAGATACTACTATTACCACGAATTACAACTGCTTCGGGGCACAGCATTTGTGCCATTCGCATAGGCATGGCCGAATGAATTCCGTATTTACGAGCTTCGTAACTACAGGCAGCAACTACTCCTCTTCCGCTGGTTCCGCCAACAAGTACGGGCTTATTGTTTAGGCTGGAATCGAGTAGCCGCTCACAGGACACAAAAAATGTATCTAAATCAATATGTACTACAGATTTTTGCATTAATTTTTCAGATAACAGTTATCAATTATTTACATTTCAAAGAGGATGATTGAAAATAAACAGAAGTTATAAAAACACTTCGACAAGCTCAGTGTGACAATCTGTAACAAGCAGTCATATTGAGCTTGTCGAAATATGATTAGTTTTCACTCTTTTCAAACATCTTTTTATGATTGAAAATTAGGTATAGTGGATACCACAATTCCTTGTACAATAAAATCTCGGGACAGAATAATTGGTGTATGTGTTTTATTCGATGATCGTGGCATTAATACTACATTGTCGGTATTAATTATTAGTTCTTTAATGGTTGCTTCATCATCGATAAGTGCAACAACAATATCACCGTTATTGGTAGAACTTTGCTGTTTTACTAAAACCAAATCGCCATCATTAATTCCTTTTTCGTTCATGGAATCGCCAGAAGCTTGTAATAAGTAATATTTATCGGGTAGTTTTGCCAGTTTAGTAGAAACAGCAATCATAGCCTCAATATTTTCTTCGGCTAAAATAGGTAAGCCACAAGCAATTGTTCCTAAAAGCGGAATTTTAACTGTTTGCTCGCGTGCCGCTTCATCTTCTTCTATTTCATATTGTATTAACTGAATACTTCCGTCCTCTTTCTTATTCAGTATGTTTTTATCAATTAAGCCTTGGAAAATAACTGCTGCAGAACGAGGCGATTTGTAATCCAGTTCTTTCATCAATTCTCTTACACTGGGCATTTTGCCGTTATTCATAAGAAAATCACGCATGACACGTATTGCCGCTAATTCTTTATTTGAAATCCTATTTTGCATACACAAATATACACCAAGAATACATGAAAAGCAAATAATTTTTTATGTACTGTATTTAAGTATTTGTTATTCTGATAATTAATTTTTGATTAAGGGTGTATGCATTCTGTAGTAAAAATAAAAACATAGAGTTTCCATTACTTTTTTGATTATATGAGATCCCCGCATTCGCGAGGATGACAATGTTCTATGTCATTATTCCATATGGTCATGAGAGAGTTCCCATGCAAACGGGAATCTCATTCCAAAAGTAATAAAAGATCCCCAAACAAGTTGGGGATGACAAAATAACCATATGAATAGTTATAGTTAATAAAATAGCCGAAAAGTTAATTTACTCCTTTCCGGCCGGTATTGAAAAATACAAAAGGGTCAGTTTTATAATTTGCCTTCCTGTTCGGCAGAAGGGTTTAGAATTGTTGTTTGTAGTGAATGTGATATTTCTTTTGCTATATTACTAATGAAATCTTTTTTACCTGCCATAAGTTCAATTTTCTTATTCGATAAAATCATTATAAGTTTATATAGGTCTGTAGTTTCTATTCTGTTTATGGACAGAACGTTCATGCTTTGACTTGTTTTTGCTTTAGTTATTTGAAGATTCTTTAATGTGCTTATATCTTTCCATTCGCCTCTTTTTATTGTGAAAATACCCATGTATTTTTTTATTTTTTTCTCATCTGTATTTATAATTAACCCAGATTTAGTAAATAAGCATAAAATGGATATTATTAGAAATATAATCCCTTTCCAATCTAATACTAAAAACCTCCATATGCTGATAATAATTGATATAAATCCTAAAGCAATAAAATTTGATGGAAGTTTACCTGTTTTGTAATTTAATATCATATTTAATATTTTTAAAAATTGAATGAAGCTATTCCATAGCTTCATTCAATAAACATTGAGAATTACAAAAGGGTCAGTTTTGCAATTTGTCTGCCTGTCCGGAAGACAGGATTAAAATTTGATATTCGATAAGACGAACTCTGTTTTGCATGAATGAGAATGCTGAAATATTCTCTATCATTGTCTTTGATCGGACTCGACCTTCGTAGATATTATTTCTTATTACAGATAATGAATACGGAGCACTTTTAGGATTTAATATTTCATTCAATTCATATTTGTCTGAAAGATTCTTGATTGCATCTTCAAAATCAATCAATCTACTTTCTATGAGGTTTTCTTTTGTATTATCTCCTTTTTGATTTATAAAAGATACTGTAAGATCTTTATTATCACCTCCACTAATATTATCATAATTAATGTCTTTTCCTGTTAAAACAGCTTTATTTTTTTCATTAGCGGCTATTATGAGTTCTCTTTTAGCACTTTCAAGTATATTACACAGATTATCAGCATTTGTATTAAGCATGTCTAATGAAACAATGTTTGGGTTCTGTCTGAGCGCTTCGTAAGTACGATCATTTCTTAGTTCAAGTGAATTTGATTGCGATACCGATTTTTCAATTTGAGATTCAATAGACCTATAGACATCTGCACTAACGCCAACAGCTAATAGAGAACTAATAATTGTCATGTATATCATAAAGAAAATAATTCCAAAGAAGTTTCTATCCGATTTTGCTTTTGTTTTATTATGATATCGAACATAAAAAGGCAAGAATAGTATAAATGGAAGAATAAGACCAATAATTAGCATATCACGTGCACCTGGCCAATGCATTATTTTAAATAACATCCCTAATGAAGTAAATGCTATGGTCAAATAAGCAATAATATAAAGATGTAATTGTGATTTATCTTTATGCTGCTTGTAGCTTGTAATGAGTGCAATCGGGAAAAATAAAAACACCAACAATACTACACTTAGACTTAGAAGAACTCCGGCCCCTGGCCAATGACTTATCTTAAAAATAACACCAGCTAACTGTAAGTTAATTAAGATAATTCCTGATATATATATAAATTTTTTCATTACTCTATATTTTAAAATTATTCCTGAATATTTTCTACAAGTGCCAAATTCATGTTATTTAGTGCTTCTTGTTGTACTAATCTAATATCTAATTGTATTTGCGATAGATTATTTAAAGATGTAACCAGAGGAACTAAATAAAAGTTTTGTATAATCCAATCTTTAGGATTATCCTGTGGTAAAAATAGATTTTCGTTTACTAAATCCATTGAATAAGGATTATTTTCAAGACCATTTATGATAAAAGATTTATATTTCTGAATATCATTATAAAGTAAGTAAGCTTTTCCGTTTTGCATATTACCTTCTAACAAATTAGTGTAAGACTTATTTGTTGATGAGTGTTTTAAATATTTTATATCTTCTATCTTCAATTGGTTTACATTAATATTGGTTCCTCCAGTTATATTCACTAAATTATTTTTAAGATCTGTAATTGAATTAAAAAGTACATCAGCTTTTTGCGTTATTTCTACAGAATTTTCCTTTTCTGGAATATCCTTGATTAAGTTTTCAATTGTTGAAATGGAACTATGAAGTTCATTCACTCTGTATGCATAAGCATCTAATATACTTTGAGAGGATTTAATTGATAGTAAAAAGGTAAAAGTGATTATAAACATAAGGGCAAATACAGAAAATATAAATGAGTTCTTTATTGTCGTTTCACCTTTATACGTATGATATGCATAGATAGGAAGAAATACACTAAATAAAAGAATTGATCCAAGAAGTAATAAAATAGTAGCCCCTGGCCAATGTTGAATTTTGAATAATGTTCCGAGAGCAAACGCAACTAATCCAATTATTCCTATTACTAATAGACCTTTACGATCCTTAGAAGTAGGTTTTGAAATCAAATAAGTTATTCCTCCAATAATAATTGTTATTATAGTCAGCAGCTCACCTATTATTAGTAATATATTAGCAAATGGCCAATGTTGGATCTTAAACAGAGTGCCATACATAAATGTAAATCCAGCAAAAAAAGTTAGAATTACAATAAATCCATGTTTCTTTAGAAATACTTCTTTATACCATACATATAGAACTGCGGGGAAAAAGATAGTACTTACAATAAAGGTGCTTAATAGAATTAATAAACTAGCACCGGGCCAGTGCATAATTTTAGCTACAGCCGCAATTGATACTCCTGCTAAAGCTATTGTTCCAAGAATTTTCATTGATTTTTTCATCATTCGATAATTTTTATTAATTAGTAAAAGAGTTTCTTCCTGAACCCTTCTTAAGCCCTGAATACCAATTTCTCGTTTTACTGTTTGATATGCATCATCAAAGGAGAAGCCTGTGCGCATTCTGTCCTCAATATCGCAACAAACATGATCTAAAAGGTCACACTCTAAATGTGAAAATGTAATACCTTCGCTTTGAACGTCGCGTTCAATAATCCGAAATTGATCCAAACTTAGCTGCATGGTTCTAGTCCCAATTCTGGTTTTAGTAATATTCCAATGGTTTTAATGAAATCTTCTAATTCCTTGATTTTTTCCCGAGCTGTCTCATTTCCTTTTTTAGTTAGCTTATAATAAATCCGATTTCGGTTGTTTACAACTTCCGACTCGGTTAATAAAGCTCCCTCCTTTTCAAGTTTATGTAACACCGGATATAGTGCTCCATAGGTTAAGGTAATTTGACCTTCGGTTAAAACCGAAACTTTTTGTGTGATTTCATAACCATACATTCTACCATGTTCTGCTAATAGCTTAAGAACGATTGATTTTAACGACCCTTTTAATAATTCTCTTGAAACCATAATTTCTAAATTATATATACTACAATCTTATATATAGCAAATATAGTATATAATTATTTTAAATGCAAATAAAATCATGAAAAAACTTGACAATGGGTATGGTCATTTCATAACTTTATGGATATTTCAATAGTTAAATTGAAGTAATTAATATTAACTTAAACTGTTAGCTTATGTCACACGAAAAAACCATTCACGACGGTAAAAAGTTGAAGTCACCTTTAAAAAAGTTAAAGGAAAGAAGAGCTGAGCGAAAGGCAAAGCGTGAGGCAGTTAAAAATGCAAGAAAGCCAAGACATAAGGTGAAATCTATGTCTTAATAAAAGAGGTTGTCTCAAAAGCAAAAAAATGTCATTCCCTTGGACCTGTCTGCCGACCATAGCCGTCAAGCTAAGAATTATGTATCAACTTAATTTTCTGAAAATGAGACATATCTCCTTTTTTTGTTTCTCGAAATAGTTTTCTTTCTGAGATATTTATAAGTAAAAACAA
>JAQIBH010000199.1 GCA_027859205.1 Bacteroidales bacterium
CTTAGCTCTACCAATAGTTATGTGAGGCTTAAATTCTTTGTTCTCAAGGACAAACCCGTGCGAACTCATAGCTTTCTGAATTGCCAAATACATCTGATCAAGAGCTTTTGATTTTTCAAGTTCAACCCACTATGCTTTTGGGTTAAAAACACTCCTAAATACACCTAGCCCTTTACATAATATATCAAACGATTTTACTCTTTTAAAAATTTTGGTTAACTCAGCGCTAATTTCATTAATCTTACCTTCCTCCGTATTACCTAAAAAGAAAAGGGTTATATGTATATTATTGTCCTCAATCCATTTAATTTTCTCATCTTCAAAATCGATTTTCAGTCTATTTAAAAGCTCTTGGGTTTTATTGGATATTGGGATCTTAATAGCAATAAATGTTCTTTTCATTGGATTTATTACTTGAATTCGTTATAAAATAAATTTATATTTACAATTATACAATAAAATAATAGCACCTAACTTTTTCAAAATAAAAATTACATATCATGAAAAAAATCGCGATTGTTTTAGCAGGAAATGGAGTTTTTGATGGAGCTGAAATCCAAGAAGCTACTCTTACAATGTATTCAATTGTAAAAAATGGAGCTACATACGAGATTTTTGCTCCAAATATTGAACACCACCATGTTATTAATCATATTACGGGTGAAGAAATGTCCGAAAAAAGGAATGTACTAGTCGAAGCTGCCAGAATTGCGCGTGGAAAAATAAGCGATTTAGCCGAATTCAAGGCTTCTAATTTTGATGCTTTGATTTTTCCTGGAGGATTTGGTGTAGCTAAAAACCTATGTTCTTTTGCTTTTGATGGAATCGAATGTACAATTAATTCGGAAGTTGAAAATGCTATTAAAAACATGATTGAACTAAAGAAACCTATTGGAGCATTATGCATTGCACCTGTCCTTCTTGCTAAAATATTAAAAAATGTAGAATTAACAATTGGACAGGATAAAGACACTGCTCAAGCTATTAATGCAATGGGCTCAAAACACATTGACACAACACATGGAGAACTAGTAATAGATGAAAATTACAAAATAATAACTACACCATGTTATATGTTAGATGCTAATATTAGCCAGATTGCTGATGGGGCCAATAATGTAGTTAAAACAATTCTGAATTTATGCGCATAATCTATTCTAGAGTATACTGAATTTATGACTAGGATTTTATAAATAAGACTGGCTTGATTCTAACATGTATCTTTCCAACAAAACTCTTAAAATTGCACATTTATAGTTTTTTATATAACAATTCAAACATGAACTGACTATTAATTCTATTTAATATGACGTTTTCAATCTTTCCATTACATTTGGGTCTAACTGTATTTGACCAGCTTCAATGAGCTTTACAACTCGCTCAATTAAACGATCTTCTCCTTTAGGATCATATTGCGATTTCAGATCGGATCCAAACAAACGTGCTAAGGCCTGCCAAAATACAGCAGATACTGATCCTCTTAACACCTTTAATAATTCATAAGATGTGTCACCTGTTTCTCTATCAATAAGCTTTAATAGAATTCTACCTTGAGTTATTGTAAGTTTCTTTAACTCATTTCCAAACTCACCCATTAATTGTTTTTCGATCGTTTTTATATATTTCTTCTTTTCATTTTCTGTAGCTAGATGTTGAAACTCATTTTCCATCTTACCTAACATATTTTGGGCATATTTAGCATAAGGATAAGCTTTTTTAACATCACGTATTAATTTGGAATATCTTCTTCTTCTATATTTATTTTTAAAAACTAAACGAGGAAAAATCACCACTTCGTCCAGAGTAACATTAGGGATTGTGTCACCATCAATTATAATTGTACTCAAAACATGTACACTATCCTTTTTAACATCAATCTGCGACACAGATTTTTTTGCTAATACAACTACAAATATTAAAAAACATATTAGAAAAAACCGCATAATTTATTTTAAAATCCTCATTAAAAATACAAACGAAATCTCAAATAGATACAGAATAAATAAATAATACATTCTTTATTGCAAAAAATTAAACAATTGTTAATAAATATCTCTTATTTTTTAGCAATGTTCAATTTCCATTTTTAAATTGTAGCGTTTTTAAAATATATTTTCTTTAATTCAATGGAAAGTCGCACACAAGATTCCAATTCAGAAATAAAATATAATAAAATTGAACTCCCAATTATTATAAAGGCTTCACAAGAATTATCTGATGAAATTTATAAAGAAAATATATTTATTAAGTTCATAAATCTTTGTTCAGAATTACTAAAAGTAACAAAAGTAATATTATTAATGAATGAAGAGAAATCTTTAAAGATAAGAGCAATTAAAAACGAAATAATTCATGAACCTATTGTTGTTGATTCAATACCATATGAAAACTCTAAAGACCTTTCTCACCATATTATAGAAACTGTTGTAAACTCAAAAAGATTTCTCGTTTTAAACAATACTTTTGATGAATACGAACCTCAATCTAAGTACCTAAAAACTAAGAATGTAAAATCTTTATTGTGTTGTCCTATTATGTATAAATCGAAACTGTTAGGATTAATATATCTAGAAAACAACATAATTGAAGATGCATTTCCTTTGCATAAGATTAACGCAATTGAAATTCTAATAAATCAATTAGCAATTTCATTAAAGAATGCCATTTTCTATTCAGGCATGAAACGAAGTTTACTGGATAGAACTGAGGAAACTGAACAACAAGTCGAAGAAATTGCTGTTCAATCGGAACATCTTAAGCTAATAAACAAAGATTTAGAAGAAAAAAATGTAAAAATCAATCATCAAAAAAGTGAAATACAAGAGCAAGCCAGACTACTTGAAATTAAAAACAAAGAACTTGAGAAACTATTTATTTCTACTCAAAAAACAGATAATTCAATTGTTATTGCTGATATTAATGGCGAAATTGAATGGGTAAATGAAGGTTTCACAAGGATGTATGGTTATTCTCTTCCAGAATTTATTGAAGAAAAAGGATTAACCTTGATTTCTACAAGTACATATCCTAAAATAGAAGAAACCCTAAACGAAATAATAAAAACAAAAAAAACAATTAGCTATAACACACAGCAATATAATAAATCTAATCAGTCAATTTGGATGCGAGTTACAATTACACCAATAATTGATGAAAATGGAGAGGTATACAAATTAGTAGCAATTGATTCAGATATAACAAAACTAAAAGAAGCAGAAGAAGAAATTCTTAAACAAAAAGAAGAAATTGAAGCCCAACGGGATTATGCTAATAAGCAAAACAAGCAAATTCAAAAACAAAATACTACCCTTGAAAAACATCAAGCTCAACTAGAAAAAACTGTAGAAAAAAGAACCGCACAATTAAAAATAGCCAAGGAAAAAGCTGAAGAATCAGATCGTCTAAAATCCTCTTTCTTAGCAAACATGTCACACGAGATTAGAACTCCGATGAATGCTATAATAGGATTTTCCGAATTAATCTCTGAGCGGAGTATAAATGAGAATCAACGTAAAGAAATGGTCTCTCATTTAAACAGTAACTGTAATTCATTGCTTCATTTAATTGATGATATAATAGATATAGCCAGAATAGAAGCCGGTCAACTACGGATTTTTAAGCAAGATTGTTTTGTTAATCAAATGATCATTGAACTATATGATTTGTTTAGTGAAACTGAGCTAAGAATAAACACAGATGTAGAATTGTTTGTAGAAATGGAAAATACCGATGAAAATTTATCTATTTTTTCAGATCCATATCGTTTAAAACAGATTCTTACCAATTTAATCGGCAACGCTATTAAATTTACTGATAATGGATATATAAAATTTGGGTATCAGATTGAACCTCAAGGATACGAATACTACATTAAGTTTTTTGTAGAAGATACCGGCATAGGACTAAATAAAAAAGAACAAAAAGAGATTTTCGAACAATTCAGAAAAATAGACTCGGGAGATAAAAGTAAATTGTATCGAGGAGCTGGTTTAGGATTGGCCATATCTAGAAATCTAGTTAACGAACTCGGTGGCAAAATATGGATTGAATCAGAAACCGGCGTTGGCTCAACTTTCCGTTTCACTCTTCCCTATATAAAAACAGACACAAAGTATGAGCAAAACGAACCTATAAACAAAGATTATAACTGGAAAAACAAAACTATATTAATTGCCGAGGATGAACAAAGTAATATAAAGATGATTAGACTGGTTCTTCAAAAAACTAATGTCAATATTATTCATGTTCAAAACGGTAGAGATGTAATTAATAAATACGAAAATAATATCGATATTGACTTAGTACTTATGGATATTAAAATGCCTAAAGTTAACGGATTAGATGCTACTCGAGAAATCCGAAAATTCAATTCACAAATTCCTATAATTGCATTTACAGCTTATGCAATGCCTGCCGATCAACAAAAAGCAAAAGAAGCGGGTTGTACTGATTTTATTGTTAAACCAATAAAAAAAGATAAATTGCTTGCTAAATTGGATCATTACCTAAATAAATAATAAACATTTTCACAGCTTTCATTGTAAATAACAAATAGTTATTTATTTTCGAAAAATATATTTGTACATGGATAAAAATAATAGAGATTATAGTAATAAGGATATAACTGTTCACTGGCGTCCGGCCAAATGTGTTCATGCTACCATTTGTTATGTTAGACTTAGAGAAGTTTTCGACCCATCAAGACGTCCTTGGATAAATATGGAAGGCGCTAGTACTGATGAAATCATTGACATTGTAAATCAATGCCCTACAGATGCATTAACTTACACTAAAATCGACACTCCAGAAAACGATATATCAAGTGATGTGGAAATAAGTGAACTAAAAAAAGAAGATGATTCAGATACCAAAATTCAAATAATTAAGGATGGTCCTGCTTTGGTTTCAGGAAAATTCAGCATAACAGATATAAATGGCAGTAAACTAGCAAAAGCTAATAATGTTGCATTCTGTAGATGCGGGAAATCATCATCAATGCCATTTTGCGATGGAACACATCAAAAAATAAATTTTAAAGAAAATAGATAGTTCGTGAATAAAGGAATAAAACAACCTTCAAACATATTTATTAAATATATTCTTGCAATTCTTGGCTTAATTTCTTTATTAATTGGAGTACTTGGAATATTTATACCATTACTTCCTACTACACCATTCCTATTATTATCAGCAACTTTATTTATGAAAAGCTCTACAAGGCTTTACAACTGGTTAATGAACCATAAATATCTGGGAAAATATATAAAGAATTACCTTCAATACAAAGTAATTTCTAAAAAGACAAAGATTTCATCGATTTCTCTGTTATGGATTGCCATCACAATATCAATAGTGCTTGTTGTAGAAAAATTAGTTTTTAAAATATTACTTTTAGCAATTGCAATTGCTATAACAATTCATATTTTATCTTTTAAATCAAATAAAGAAAAATGATAACAGTTTTAATTTTAATGTGCCTGGGTATTTTAATTGGATGGTTTTTGCATAAACAGAAAAAGCTTATAAAGATCACTTCCGAAATAACTAATTGGGCCATTTATTTACTTTTATTTTTGCTAGGATTATCGGTTGGTGCAAATGAAAAAATTCTGAATAATTTTGACAAAATCGGATACCAATCAATTATGATTACCGTTTTTGCAGTAACGGGAAGTGTATTAGTTTCATGGTTAAGTTATACTATATTTTTCAAAAAAGATGAAAGGTAGTTTAATTATATTATCATTTTTTGCTTTTGGCTTATTAGCAGGAATATATAAACTCCTACCCGAGCATTTTTCACAAAACGATTACAGCATTTATGCATTATATATTCTAATGTTCTTAGTCGGGATAGGCATTGGAAGTAATAAAAAATCACTAAGTCTTATTAAATCAGTTAATTTCAAAATCCTGTTGGTTCCTTTATCTGTAATTACAGGAACATATATTGGAGTGGCCGTTTTCTCGTTATTGCAAGACAATTTAAATTTGATAGATTCCCTTGCAGTAGGTTCCGGATTTGGATATTACAGCTTATCGAGTGTTCTGATTGCTGAAATTTCGGGCGACACCTTAGGAGTTATAGCATTATTGTCAAATATCACTCGAGAAATAATTACTTTATTACTAACTCCTTTATTTGCAAGATATTTCGGAAAACTTGCACCAATTGCATCGGGTGGTGCAACATCAATGGACACAACACTACCCATTATTACAAAATACATTGGATCCGATTACGCTATAATCTCAGTTTTTAGTGGAGTTGTCTTAACCATTTTGGTTCCGCTATTAATAGCTATTATATTGTAAATACTTAATAACATTTATTAATTATTAGCTTGCATTTATTTAATTATATGAATAACAATTCATAATTTTACAAGCTTCATTTTATAAAATCATATTCGTAATGGTAGAAAAAATTAACGTTAATGTTAGATCAGAGATAGGTGAATTAGAAGGAGTAATAATTCATACTCCTGGAAGCGAAGTAGAGAATATGACTCCTAAAAATGCTGAAAGAGCATTATATAGTGATATTTTGAACCTTTCTGTGGCTAAAAAAGAGTATTCGCAGCTAAGCGGAGTACTTAATAAAATAACCAAAACATTCGAAGTAAAAGACTTATTAACAGATATTCTTTCTAATGAAAAAGTAAAAGATAATCTGTTAAGTAAAATCTGCCAATATGAAGAAAAGTGTGGTTTAAATAAACACTTAAAATCACTAGGTTCAAGTGAACTTGCAAGGCAACTTATTGAAGGTGTAATCGAAGAAAAAAATACATTAACAAATTATCTGAATAAAGAACGATATTCTTTACGACCATTACATAATTTCTTTTTTACACGTGATGCAGCAATGTCGGTACTCGACGAGGTATTAATTGGACGAATGGCAAGTAATGTTCGCGAACGCGAATCTTTTATTATGGAAGCTATTTTTGATTATCATGAAATGTTTGTAACCAAAACTATTAATCCAATTAACAGTCCAAAATACAGCGCAAAAACATCAATCGAGGGTGGTGACGTTTTAATTGCTCGTGATGACATTTTGTGTATCGGAACAGGTACAAGAACTACAGCACAAGGAATTGATTTTATTTTAGAACGACTATCAGTTCAAAAAGAAAAGAAACGTCATATTCTGATCCAGGAATTACCATACAAACCTGAATCATTTATTCACCTTGACATGGTATTTACATTTTTAGATGTTGATACATGTATGGTTTACGAACCGCTAATATTAAAAACTAATAAATATCAAACTATACATATCACTATTGATAACGGTATTGTAACTTCTATTAAAGAAGAAGAAAATCTTTTAAAATCTTTAAAGGATTTAGGTATGGATTTAAAACCAGTATTATGTGGAGGAGTAAAAGATCCTTGGGTGCAAGAACGCGAGCAATGGCACAGTGGAGCTAACTTTTTCGCAATTGGACCAGGCAAAGTAATTGGATACGGCAGAAATACATACACCATGGAAGAAATGAATAATAACGGTTTTGAAATTATAAAAGCCAACGATATTATTAAAGGGAAAATTGATCATAAAAAATATGAAAAATATGTTATCGCACTGGAAGGTTCGGAATTACCTCGAGGTGGCGGAGGTGCCAGATGTATGACAATGCCTGTTCGCAGAAAAACAGTATAATGGTAAAACATAAAAAAAGGATATTTCCGATAGTTATTCGTAAACATCCTTTTTCTTGTTATTAATATAATTTTTAAACTAATTCTTTAACTAAATCAGCGGCTTCTTGCAGCGTAATTGCAGAATAAACTTTCAAACCAGAATCATCAATTATCTTTTTACCTTCTTCGGCGTTTGTTCCTTGCAAACGAACTATTACAGGAATCTTAATTGAGCCAATAGCATTATAAGCATCGACAACTCCTTGAGCTACCCTATCGCAACGCACAATACCACCAAAAATATTAATTAATATCGCTTTTACATTCGCATCTTTTAATATAATCCGAAATCCTGCCTCAACAGTTTCTGCATTAGCGGTTCCGCCAACATCCAAAAAGTTTGCCGGATCGCCTCCTGCTAATTTTATGATATCCATTGTAGCCATTGCCAAACCTGCCCCATTAACCATGCAACCAACGTTACCATCAAGTTTCACAAAATTCAAGTTATACTTAGCTGCTTCCAATTCTGTTGGATCTTCTTCCGAAAAGTCACGCATTTCTTCATATACAGGATGTCGATACAAGGCATTATCATCAATATTTACTTTGGCATCTGCGGCAAAAACTCTATTATCTGAAGTTTTAAATACAGGATTTATCTCAAATAATGATGCATCACTTTTTTCGTAAGCAGTATAAAGAGAAATTACAAATTTCACCATTTCTTTAAAGGCCTTTCCACTTAATCCAAGATTAAAAGCTATTTTTCGAGCTTGAAACCCTTGAATTCCAACTTTAGGGTCAATTTCTTCTTTAAAAATCAAATGAGGTGTTTTTTCAGCAACTGTCTCAATATCCATACCGCCTTCAGTAGAATACATAATAATATTTCTTCCTGTTTCCCGATTTAAAAGAACGCTCATATAAAATTCTTCCACTTCACTTTCGCCCGGATAATAAATTCCTTGTTCGATCAAAATTTTATTCACTTTTTTGCCTTCCGGACCGGTTTGATGTGTAATCAAATTCATTCCAATAATATCAGTAGCAAAAGTTTTTACATCATCATGCGATTTCGCGATCTTAACGCCTCCTCCTTTGCCTCTTCCTCCAGCATGAATTTGTGCCTTAACAGCCCATGTATCCGTTCCTGTTTTTTCTTCTATTTGCTTTGCAGCTTCTATTGCTTTTTCAGCATTTTCAATAACCACTCCTTCTGGAACAGCT
Source organism: Bacteroidales bacterium (assembly GCA_027859205.1). Lineage (GTDB taxonomy): Bacteria > Bacteroidota > Bacteroidia > Bacteroidales > UBA12077 > UBA12077. The sequence continues at coordinate 8,887 of JAQIBH010000199.1, forward strand.
ACCCCAAATTGTTTTAATATACTTTTTGCCTGATATTCGTGAATATTCATATTTATTATTTTACGTTTAAAATTAATAGCACTAAATTATTGTTTTTTTATACATTTAACCAATTTTTCTTTTACAAATTAATTGTCAATAAAAATGCGGAAGTTAAAGAACAGTGAATTAAATAGATTAAGCATTAATGATTTTAAAAAATCGAATAAAACCCCCATAGTAGTTGTGCTTGATAATATTCGAAGTTTAAATAATATAGGTAGTGTTTTTAGAACATCTGATGCATTTCTAATAGAAAAAATAATTTTATGCGGAATTACAGCAACACCGCCACATAAAGATATCCACAAAACTGCCTTAGGTGCTACTGATTCGATAGATTGGGAATATAATAAGAATACTACCGAATCTATTAGTAAACTAAAAAATGAAGGTTATATTATTGTTTCCATTGAGCAAACAGAGCAAGCTATTATGCTACAAGATTTTATGCTTGAAGAAAATAAAAAATATGCTGTTATTTTTGGAAATGAAGTAAAAGGAGTTCAACAAGAAGTTGTTGATATTAGTGACCATTCGATTGAAATACCACAGTACGGAACCAAACATTCTTTAAATATTTCTGTTAGTGCCGGAGTTGTACTTTGGGAATTTTTCAGGAAAATAAAAGCAAGATAAAAAAACTTAACTTTAAAATACTAACCATTTCAAATTTTTGAAACAAAAAAAGCGGTTCAGAAATGAACCGCTTTTTCATATGTATTTTTTCTAATTACTTATTCAACGATAGCTTTAAAAGTATCATTTTCAAAATAATTTCTGAATTCTAAATCAGTTTTAGCCATTAGTTTAAGATCAGCATCTTTTTCAACAGCGGTAGTAAGATTACTCATTACAGCACCTTCATCACCAATTCTTGCGTTGATAACAGCCTTTAGGTAATAATTCATAGGTACATCTTTCTCAACTACATCAATAGTCTTGTTCGCTGAATCGTTTTTACCAGCTAATAACATTGCTAATGCAGTATTGAATTCTTTATGATTTTGGAAGTAGTTAACCGCAGCTTCATACTCACCATCCATAATATTAATGATACCTAAGTTATAATCAACCGCGTTTCCAGCGTCAGTTGCATTTAAGAAATGAGATTTTGCAGTTTCTTTATCACCTTCCATAAGAGCAACAACTCCTAAATTGTTAGTAATAATAGCATCACCTTCTTTTAATTCATTTGCTTTTTCTAAAGCAACTTTAGCGTCAGCTAAATTTCCTTGTAGGATATTTGTATAAGCTAAATTATTAAAAGCTCTGAAACAACCAGCATACTTTACAGTAGCAGCAGTATAAACAGCAGCTTTAGCTTCTAATCCTTCAATTAATTTCCCTGCATATAATAATTCTTCAATATTTAAAGTGTCAGGATTGTTGGCAGCAAAATCAAGAATAATAGAATCTGAATATCCCATTTTGTCAACTTTAACTAAAAGTTCAGATCTCCTTAATTGAGGTAAAATATCATCAGCTAACACTTTATATGTAGCAGATATGTTCTTGATTTCTTTTTCACGTACTACAGGATCAGAATACATAGAAAGAACACGTAAAATAAGATCTTTATCTTCAATAGTTGAAGCACCAACAAGTGTTTTAAAACCATCCCAGTCTTCAGAAGTTGATTTCAAATTATATAAAGTTTCAGCGTCTTCTTTGTTAACTTTTGTTTTACCAATAACTTTAGCTAAATATTTATCAGCTGTTTTCTTCCTTTGTTCAGATAATCTTTCATTTAATTTTTCAGGTCCATCAGGCGAAGCATAAGCAGAAATTTCAATTCCTTTGAACTCTTCGTTTGCTGTTTCATTAGCAAGCTTAACAAAATCCTCAAGAGCAGCAATGTCATCAGCTTTTAATTCTGATTTACGTACATCTGATCTTTGAATTGTGTAATGAATATCTGCCTCTTTAGTTTCAGATATAACTCTTTGGAAATTATCTTTAGCAGCAATTGCCATTGGATCTACCATTACTAATAATGGGGTAGATATAGCTCCGTCAGCTAATTTTTCAGGTAATAAGTCTAATGTCTTATCCTTAATTGTTGCAACAGCTCTCATTTCAAGTTCGCCATTTTTCATAGCTTCTTGATATGCGAATTCGCCAGCAAATTCAATAGGCCCACCACTTTCAAAACCAATTACTTTATTATTTGCTTCAACATTTTCTCCTTGAAATATTTTTGATTCAAGAACTTCTTCTCTACCATCGTATTTGTAAACAGGGATAAATTCAACAATTGCTTTTTTGTTGAACCATTCAGCAGGAATATCACCTTTTATATCATACTTAATAGTGGCTGCATGCATTTCAAGCACGCCTGGTGTTACACTGTACTGAATATTAGAAGCTTCTTCTTTCATTTTATCTAATCCACCACAGCTACTTAAAAGTACTGCCGCAAATAAGAAAGATGCTAAATAGTTAATTCTTTTCATAGTTTGATTAAATTATTTGTTTTAAAATTGCTAGTTTACTTTTTCCTCTTAAAGTACAAACTTAATATGTTTTAGTTAAATAAAAAAAAAAAAAGCGTAAAATATATTATATATAAGGACTTATATGGTAATTCTATTAATTCCTACCGGATAATCGTTCTTAAATATCAACTCTTTCACTTTTGTGTAATCACCCGGATTTTCAACAAAATCCATATTATTTGAGTCAATTATTAGATATCTTATATCGTTTTGCTGCTTAAAGAAGTCAAAATAACCTTCCTGCAGTTTTAATAAATACGTTTCGTTTATTTCTTTTTCATAATCTCTACCGCGTTTTGCAATGTTATTTGCTAAATTCTTAACGTCTACGTGCAAATAAACATACAAATCCGGTTTAGGAGTTGATTTATAAATAATATTAAATATTTGTCGATATAGATTATATTCGTCTTCTTTTAGCGTTGCTCCTGCAAAAATCAATGATTTCATAAAGAAGTAATCCGCAACGGTAAATGTTTTAAACAAATCTCTTGAAGTTAATTCCTTATTTAATTGTTGATAACGCTCTGCAAGAAAAGAAAGTTCAAGTTGAAAAGAAAATTTATCGGGTTCTTTATAAAACTTTGGAAGAAAAGGATTATCAGCAAACTGTTCTAATATAAGCTTAGCATTGTATTCCTTTGCTATCATCTTAGATAAGGTTGTTTTACCTGCACCTATATTTCCTTCAATTACAATATAATTTAAATTCACTGATTTTATTTATTAAAAAACTGCTTCAAAGATAAAATTCAAAGCAGTTTTAATTAAATAATTTTATATATTTTTATAAACAATCTTTATTTTACTCAATATAATTTGGCACTTCGCCCATATTATAGAAGGCAAAAGTCCATTTATCGGCAGCTTCTTGAATTTTTATATTTACAGGTTTTCCGGAACCATGACCTGCATTTGTTTGTATTCTAATTAAAGTAGGATTTTTTCCGTTATATTTCTCTTGCAATGTAGCAATGTATTTAAATGAATGAGCAGGAACAACTCTATCATCATGATCAGCAGTAATAGCCATTACAGCAGGATAATCAATATCTTCGTGAATATTATGTAATGGAGAATAATTGTATAAATTTTGAAACTGAATTGAATCAGCACTAGATCCATATTCTTCAACCCAAGCCCAACCAATGGTAAATTTATGAAAACGAAGCATGTCTAAGACTCCTACTTCAGGAAATGCTACTTTAAATAAATCAGGGCGTTGATTAACTACTGCACCTATAAGCAAACCACCATTTGAAGCACCTTGAATAGCAAGTTTTTCAGGTGATGTATATTGTTCCTCAATTAAATATTCAGAAGCAGCAATAAAATCATCAAAAACATTTTGCTTATTTAAACGAGCCCCTGCTTTGTGCCAGTTCTCTCCATATTCCCCACCACCGCGAATATTGGCCAAAGCAAAAATGCCGCCATTCTCAAGCCAAACAAGCCTATCTTCTCTAAAAGATGGCAATTTGCTTGAATTAAATCCACCATAAGCATATAATAATGTTGGATTTTCCCTATCGAGTTCCAGGCCTTTTTTATGTACTATAAACATTGGGATTTTTATTCCATTTTTCCCTTTATAGAAAATTTGTTTTGTTTCATATTCTGAAGCATTAAAATCAATCTGAGGTTCAAAATAAATCTCGCTTAAATTATTTTCTACATCGTATTTAAAAATAGTTGAAGCTACAGTGAATGAACTAAAAGTATAAAAAGCCTCATTACTATTTACCGAGCTATTAATATCACTAACACTACCTAAAGTAGGCAATTCGATATCATATAAATAACCACCTTTAATATTATATACTTCTAATTTAGTTTTAGCATCTTGCATATACGATGCAATAATTTTATCTCCTGCCAAAGCACATTTCTGAAGTACTTCCTTTTTTTCAGGTAAAACATCAATCCAATTTCCAACATTAAGTGAATTAACATTTATTCGCACTAATTTATATTTTGGTGCATTAAAATTTGTTAAAACAATAAGATTATCTCCTACTTGATCAATTACATCATAATCATATTTAAATCCTTTGGTTAGCATAACAAAACCATCATCTTTTTGCAGATTCTTTACATATAGATTATTCCCACTTGATGACTCTTTTTCATAAATAAACAAATATTTTTCATCACCCGATACTTCAGCCGAGTAACCTCTTAAAGGAAAATCTTTATTATCAAATACAACTTTATCTTCAGTTGAAGAAGTTCCAAGTTTATGATAATATATTTTATGATTTTCATTTAAGCTTGAGAATTCTCTTCCATCCTCTGTTTCTGGATATCTGCTATAATAGAATCCATCTTTATACCAAGCAATTTTCGAAAACTTAACCCATGTAACATGATCCTCAATATCTTGTTTAGTTTCTATATCTCGCACCAATATTTCGTGCCAATCGGAACCTCCACGAGATATTTGATATGCTATATATTTCCCATCCGTAGAAATAGCATATTCGCTATTCATTGATACAGTTCCATAATCTGATAATTCATTCGGATCAATTAAAATTTCTGCTTCGTCTTCAAGTGAATTCTGCACATATAATACATGTTGCTCCTGTTTGCCATCATTCTTAAAAAAGAAATATCTATTACCCTTTTTAGATGGAGACTTTATAGTTTCGTAATCCCACAATTCTGTTAATCGCTTTTTAATCTGTTCTCTAAAAGGAATCATTGCCAAATAACTTTGAGTTAATTCATTTTGAGCACTAACCCAATTTTCTGTTTCCTCAGAATTATCATCCTCTAGCCAACGATAAGGATCTTCTACTATTTCGCCAAAATATTCATCAACTTGACTAACTTTCTTAGTATCTGGATAATTAAATTTAGACTTAGTGCACGAAACACCTAAGATTGAGAATAATAGAATAATAAGAAATACTTTTTGCTTCATCTGTTTATAATTTACTAATTAGCGCTAATCTGCCAATTAAGATTTAAGTTTATATTCTTTTAATTAATTCAAATTTAATATAAATAGAATGTAATATAACATGCTATCGCCCAATTTTATCAATTAGGTAAATTTATAAAAGAATTAAATGTTTTCAAAATGTAGCGCATATGAAATAGAGGGGAGCAAAACAAAAAAGAGGGTGTCCAAGAATGGCATCCTCTTTTTCCTGTTTTCCGCACTTTTTTCAAACTAAAAACGTATCTAATTAACATATAACGTTTTACGGTATTTTTTATTTGATTTTGGGTGTCCCAGTGCTATATTTACCATATGTTTGTTCGGA
>JAQIBH010000132.1 GCA_027859205.1 Bacteroidales bacterium
GAAGAATAAGCCCGTGCAACAGGTTCGCGAAGCATGATGATTATTTTCATATTGGGATTATAATCAAAAATTCTTTTAGGTGCATCTTTATCAATTAACAGATAGGTATCTGAAGATGCAATTATTTTTTGTTTGTTGGGTTTAAAGAATGAATGGTAGTAGGATTCACCTCTTTTATAAATATCTGGAATTGAAAAATATGGAACTTCTTTAATGTTGGAAAAGCATATATCAGAATGCAATTTTAAATGTTCATACAATGTGGTTGTTCCACTTCTGCCTGCTCCAATTATAAGCATATTTGTTTTCATGCTTTGTAATTTATTGTTTGCTTAGTAATTCCTCAATTTGTTTAATGTACCAATGAGTAAAAATTGCATTTCTGCTTTTTATTTTCGCACATGAAAAATTATTTTGGTTTTTTAGTTCTTCTAATAAATTGTGTTGTGCATATTTATAATTTAAAGGATCTGCTTTAGGTCTTAAATGGTTTGTAATTCTTGTAGGAATGAGCGACTTGATAATTTTTCTAAGTTTGTATAATTTGAATTCTTTAGGATTTAGCATTCTTCCTTCATCAAAATTAACATCTAATTCCTTAAATTTATTTCTTAACACATCATCATATAAAATCTTGCCAAATTTATAATTGTACGGTATTGTCTTACAATAATTCACTAATGATTTATCCCAAAATGGGAGCCGATATTCGTATCCGAAAAAATCATATATGTGTGCTGAATTTGCATTATATTTTGAAAGATTTTCTTTTATTTCCCAATCCTCAAATATTGAATATGCCATTGGGAGACCATTTTCTTGATGTTGATTATGCAGCTGGGAATATATATTATTGAAAATTTCTTTTTTTACTGTAGATGATTGTTTAGCAAGTGTAAATCGATGTTTTAATATGTTTTTTGCTATTTTTTCTAAGGACGCTTCTTTTTTTATGTTTCCATTTTTATAAAGTTGACTTCCGCCAAGAAAATCTCCAGAGTGTCCTGAGATGAACACCGAATCATCCGGAATAATACTTCGTTCTTTAAAATATTTAAGAGCAAAATAATCATGAAACATTAAAGATGAGGATAACTGAGTGTAATTTAACCAGAAATTCTTGAAAGTTTCGTCATTGAGATAATCACCAATTATATTTCTGTCGTATTCAACAAATTCCCAATCAAATCTTAATTCCTTTGCAACCTTCTGCGATGTTTCCCTTTCCTGATTATCATTCCATTTTCCATACGAGTAACATAGTACATTTTTGTAACCTAGTTCTTTTAGTTTACAAGCAATAAATCTTGAATCAAATCCACCACTAAGGGGTATTATTGCTTTTCTGCCTTTCAGTGAAACAACCAGCCGCTCAAAGGCATAGTCTAACTCAGTTTTTAATTGATCCTTTTGTATTTCGTAAGGTAAAAAGTTTTCTAAGGATGTATAGTAATTAAAATAAAAATCAGATTTTAGTTTTGTATGTCGGAATTGTGAAATTTGGCCTGATTGTGTTACAAATAGCTCCTTTATTAGGGTGTTTGAACCACTCACATAGCTTGATGATAGGAGTTCGTTTCTAGCTGGAATATTCAACTCAGCAGTTTGTATTGTTTTTAGAATGTCATAAGCGCTATCAGAAATTTGTAAAACATTATTTTGCGTTGTGTAAAACAAAGGGAAGGATCTAATGTTATCATTAGCAAATAATATTTCTATATCAGAGTTTTTTATTAATACAGTAAAAAGACCATTTGCGTTTGAAATTTTATCAAGCAATTCCTTTTTGGTTTTTACATTTTTAAAATAACCAGCTAATTGTTCCTTTTCGAAATAATCTTGATCGGAATCAAATAAAAAACCCTTAACAGAAATGTTATTCTTAGTATACCATTTAAATCCGTTATTTATATGAAGATCAACTTTAATCATTTAAATAGAATGGTTTACAGTTTAAGATATTTTAATATTCTTAATGTTTGAGATTTTTATGATATAAAAAAGGAGAAATATATTAAAAATAACTCCTGTAAGGGCAAATAAAAATATGGAATATGTAACGCTTTCAAAAAATTTAAATCCAATATATAGTGCAAGGAATCTGAAAATCAGAAGTAAAATATTATATATTAATAATTGTTTTTGTTTATTTAATATAGTGATTATAAAGCTTGTTGGAAGATTTAAGAACCCAATAAAAAGCCATGGAATTAAAATTTGAGTAAAAGTTCCTGCCAATTTCCATTCAATTCCAAAAAGAAAACTAACCAAATAAGGAGCTGTAATTAATAAAATAATTGATGGAATTACAGCTAATTTTGCTAACTTCTTATAAGTTGATAACACCAAGCTACGTATGCTTTGACCATTATTATATCTTTTTGTTGCTTCATTATATAGTACTTCCCCAACGGATTGACTAATTAAGCTCATTGGAGTAGCAACAATCCTATTTGCTAATCCATAAAAAGCGACCATTTCTAAATTATAAAAACTTGTCAATAAAAAGATGGGTAAATGATTAGATAAAGTGTTAGGAACTGTTATTCTCGTA
>JAQIBH010000063.1 GCA_027859205.1 Bacteroidales bacterium
CAAAATAATCTATTTCTTGATACTTGGGGCTTGATACTTGATACTTTTTAACATGAAATCAGCAAGCGTCTGGCAAATAGAAGTTTAAGCAAATGTATTACGTCGAACTCAGGTTAATAATTGAATATCATAATTAAGCACGGCATTTTAGCTGTGCTTTTTTTATTGTTCATTTTAAATTTGAAGTTTTTTTTATTGATAGACTTCATGTAATTTTGTAGGTGAAATTGAATAATAACACAATTTTTATCATTCAAACAGGTTATTTACTCGAATAAAAGCATTATAAAGTGAAAAGAGCTACTTTAATTTTAATATTCTTCTCAATAATTTTAAATTATTCACTTGCACAAACTGATCCTGTTACTATTGAAAAATCTAAAAACAAGGTAATAATTGGTGGTAAAGGATACTTTGTACATATTGTAAAAAAAGGAGAAACACTTTACTCTTTGAGTAATGTTTATAATGTTTCACAAAAGGATATTGCTAAAGAGAATCCTGAAATTTTTCTTGGCTTGCAAATTGGCCAAGCTCTTAAAATTCCAATTATTAATACCGAATCTGAGGAAAATAAGATATTAAGTAACGATTATGTTTATCATCGTGTAAAAAAAGGTCAAACATTATATTCACTAGCAAAAAAATACAATGTTTCCCAGGAAGATATTATGGCTTGCAATACAACTGTTCGATATGGTATAAACATAGATCAGATTGTGAAAATCCCAAAATCAAAAGATGTTGTTGATGCTTTGAGATTTCCTGTTAAGGAGTCTTTAAAAGATACTTTTACAATTGCAGATCAATATATTTACCATATTGTTAAAGAAAAGGAAACAGTTTATTATTTAACAGGACTTTATAAAATTACTGAAGATATACTTTTAGAACACAATCCTCTGATAAATGAAGATTTGCAAATTGGGCAGACACTTAAAATCCCAAAGCTTGAAGATATCGAAAGTTCAATCGTATTGTTAAAATCTACAGAATTATCCGATACTATTTTATACGAAAAGAGATCACTCATTGCTTATTCTGATTCTGCTAAATTGCCAATTTGTGAAGGTTTAAGTACAGAACAAACAGAACCATACCACATTGCTTTATTACTACCTTTTTATTTAGATAAAAATGATGAGGAGTTTTATATTGATTCATCTGAAGTTGGTGATTTTGGGAAAAAAATTTATGAGAAGATTTTTTATCACCCTCATTATATTTATTCACGATCGGTCGCGTTTGTTGAATTTTACCAGGGTTTTTTATTAGCTGTCGATTCATTAAAACACAAGGGCTTATCTATAAATTTACATGTCTACGACACACAAAATGATACTGCAAGAATAAAAGAGATTTTAGATTTTCCAGAGTTTGCAAATAACAATTTGATAATTGGCCCTGTTTATAACCATGAAATTGAAGTTGTATCAGAATTCTCTAAAGAAAATCAGATAAAAATGATTTCTCCCTTATCTGATAATTTACGCCAAGTTAATGAAAATCCATATTTATTTCAGGTCTATCCTTCTTATAACTCGCAAATAGATGAGTTTGCTAAATTTGTTTCCATTTTTGGTGCTAAAAACATAGTGTTAGTGCATAATGGCGATAGTCTTGGTTATAGTAATGTTCAGATGGTTAAGGATAAAATATTTAATAATTTATCTATTGACACATTAGTAAATAATATTCAGTTTAAAGAACTTGTTTTTGAAGACAGTATTAATGTGCTGGAACACGCTTTAAACGATGAATTAGAAAATGTATTTATTATTCCATCAAACGAAGAGGCTTTTGTAACCGATGTTTTAACAAACTTAAATACACTTAAAATGTTTGGTCATCAGGTAAGGGTAGTTGGATTAGATCGATGGCCTGGTTTCGAAAATATTGATCCCGAATATTATTTTAATCTCGATGTGTGCGTTTCTTCACCATTTTTTATTGATTATCACGATGATGATGTTAAAAGTTTTGTGCTAAAATACCGTGATACGTATAAGATAGAACCCAATCAATACGCAATTCATGCATATGATGTTGGTTTGTATTTTTTATCAGCAATGTTGAATTATGGAGAAAACTTCGAAAATTGCATTTATAATCATAAAATTGATTTGTTACAAGCTGATTATAATTTTGTAAGATGGTATGAAAATTCTGGATTTGAAAATACGAATGTTGATATTATAAAATATTTTAAGGGATATAATATTTTTAGAATTAATGATTTTAATGAGGAGATAAATATTATTTCGCAAAGTAATGAATTCTAAACTTATAAAATAAATTACATCATTTTAGCAGCCTTATACTTTAAAAGTATTTTTTTTAATAATTGATTTTGATTTCTAATTATTTACCTATATCTTACTCTAAAATTCATCATAATTTTTTGATTTTATATGGCAAGCTGTAAAGATATTAAGAAGGATATAAACTTCCTGGCTAATCAAATATTAATAGAGTGTTTTTCATATATGGAATATTCTCCGGTAAATAATCAAGAAAATGTTTTAGATATATTACACGACGTGGAACAACTTCGCCGAAATTTATTGATTAAAGTAAATAATCCACCTCAAGGTGTGAAAATTAAAGAATACTTCAGAAATATAATTACTGAAATGTACGATATGAATATGAAACTTCTCGAAGAATTAAATAGCTTATCAGAAAAGTAAAACCGGAGATTCCTGGTTTTTTTTTAGATCTTTATTAAAATTAAATTCAATGTCAATTTTTAAATCTCAAAAGACTCAATAGCTTTTAATATTTTATTGAATGAGTAAGGTTTTGTTAATAACTGATCGAAGCCTGCATCACTGAAATTTTCGAAAAAGTCATCCGGATTGTGCGCAGTTAATGCTATTATGGGTATTGAGCGTTTTGGTAAGGCCATTTCAGAACGAATATATTTTGTTGTCTCAATTCCATTCATAACAGGCATTTCTATATCCATAAATACAATATCAATATCTTCATTATATATTATGTCAATAGCTACTTTCCCATTTTCTGCTTCTTTTAAGCTATAGCTTATTCCGCATAAAACTTCTTTTAAAAGAAGCCTGTTCGTAAAAATATCATCAACAATTAAAATATTATACTTCTTCATATTTATACTACCCTATTTTACTAAGAGTTCTTATTATATCAATACTTTTAATTTTTATAGACTTGCCTTCAATTTCAATAATTTTATCATTTTTATACTCTGTAAGAGTTCTTATAAAACTTTCTTTAGTTGTACCTGCTAATTCGGCTAGTTCATTACGAGTTATTGGAAATTCAAATGTTTCAGATTTATAAATATTTTCGGAAAAGAACAGAATAATGTCTGCAATTTTTCCTGGTAGTTGTTTGTAATATTGAGATGTTAATCGTTCAAAAATACCTAAGTTGTCTTTACAAACTTCTGAAAATATGTAAGTTGCATATTTCCCGTTATTTTCTAAAATTGATTTGAATATGCTGATATCAACAAAATAAACATTTGAATCTTCGATAGCTGATGCAGTATATTGGAAAGTACTTTCACCAAAAATTGAAACTAATCCAATTAAATCTCCGGGAGTCGCTATTTTTATTATGATAGATTTATTGTTTTTCCATTTCTTAAATAGTTTGATTAATCCAGATTCTAGGAACATAACATGTGAAGTTAAAGTTCCAACTCTGTAAATAACATCTTTCTTATTAAACAAAACAGTTTTGCCACTTGATCTTAATCGATCTATTTCTATATCTGTTAATATACCGTTTTTTGGAATTAATTTATCTATAATATCAATATCATTATGTAAACCCATTGGGAGATTTCTTTGAGTAAAAATATCAAATTCTTTTTTATAAAATAGCTTTTATGGTGATTTATATCATCTTTATTGGGTAACCTATGTCATTTGGTATTTTTTGCATTAATATACTTTTACATCGTAATTTTATCTCATCTAATTTTTTAGAATATAATAAAATGTAAGATTTATTAATGATGAAGCTTATTAGTTATGAATAAAAAAAATAACATTCTGATTGTAGACGATTCTGAAACTAACCTGGTATTATTAGAGGCGATTTTGGAAGATGATGGGTTTGATGTACAAAAGGCTTATACTGCTTATGAAGCTGAGGAAATTTTACAAAAGAGGATACCTAATATTATTCTTTTAGATTTATTGATGCCCAATGAAAATGGTTTCGATTTATTAAAGAAACTTAAGGCTAATAATAAGTTTATGCATATTCCAATTATCATAGTTACGGCATTTGCAAACGAAGAAAATAGAATGATTGCAACAGACTTGGGAGCAGTAGATTTAATTGAAAAACCAATAAATATACCGGATTTTTTATTTAAGGTTCACAATGCTTTAGCTAAAAGTGATTATTAAGTAATAAATTTATTAGGCTTAAAAAGAGATCATAATTATTGCTAATGACCAGAAAGCTTGTATTTTAACAGAAATGGTTGAATAACGAAATATTTAAAAGGAAGCATGTAAAATATTAGCTTCAGATAAAATAGAAACTTATAATGTTTAGCCTTGCTCATTAAAAATAATTACCCATTATCCTTATTTTTAAATCAATTTAATGTATTTTTAAATTCTTTAAACTGCTATATTT
>JAQIBH010000128.1 GCA_027859205.1 Bacteroidales bacterium
ATTATACAATTTAAATATAAAAGAGCAATACAGTAAAAATGTATTGCTCTTATTACTCTTAACAAAACAAAATTTAGAAATATAAATATCGTTTAATTTTTTTAGTTGCCGTTTTTTCAAATGGATCAATATGAGTTACAACACTATATATTTTAGAAAATTTATTTACCCTCGTGTTAACATAATTCTGTAGTTCTGATTTTAGTTCTTCAGCTTTTTTCTTGGCAAATGTAACAGCTTCTTCTTTTAAATGTTTAAATTGATTTTCTAATTCTTCATAATTAAAATGAACAAGTGCTACCAATTTCCCTTTCTGTTCAACTACTATCGATTCAAGAACATATTTAAAGTTATTTATAACAGATTCTATTTCTTCAGGATAAATATTTTCTCCACTTGAACCAACAATCATATTTTTCATTCTTCCTTTTAGAAAAAGAAAATTGTCTTTGTCAAAATATCCTAAATCTCCAGTTTTTAACCAACCATCTTGTGTTAAGACCTCTTTTGTAAGCTCTGGTTCCTTATAATATCCTTTCATAATATTATCGCCTTTTGCCCATACTTCACCTTCGCTTGTTATTGGATCAGGATTATTAATTTTTATTTCAACTCCTTCCATTACTGGTCCAGTTGCCCTAAATCTAACAATACTTGGATTAGAACCAGAAAGTAATGGAGCCGATTCTGTTAATCCATATCCAATAGCATATGGGAATTTTGCCTCGCGTAAAAATTTCTCAACAACTGGATCTAATGCGGCACCTCCAACGCCAAAAAATTCTAGTTTACCCCCAAATGTTTCAGCTAATTTATTGCCTGCTAATTTATTAAGTACTTTACGTATACTTGGAATTTTATATAAAGCAGAGATTACCGGACTTTTTGTGAAATTAGGTAATACTTTATTTCTGTATATTTTTTCAATTACCATTGGTACACTTAATATATGTGTAGGCTGAACTTTTGCCATTGCAGGAATTAGTGCACTCGGAGTAGGGGGCTTTTCAAGATAATAAACTGAAGCTCCTTGAAGAATTGGTAATATTAAACCTAAAGTATTTTCATATGTATGCGATAATGGTAAAATTGAAAGGAATCGATGTCTCGATTTTACAGGTTCAACAGTTAAAACCTTTATAGCATTAAACACAATATTTTTGTGAGTTAACATTACACCTTTTGATTTTCCTGTAGTGCCAGATGTGTATATTATTGAAGCTAAATCAGACTCTTCTACAATTGATTTTGTAACTATTTCATCCGATTCAGCAATTGTATTTCCTTTTTTTATTGTAAAGTCGTCAGAAAAAATAATTGTTTCGACCAATTTTTCTGATGTATTTTCAATTTTAGGAAACATTAATTTAGAAATAAAAATAGCTTTAGCTTCGGAATGTTCTAAAATATTTTGAATTTCATCTTCATGGAAATCAGGTAGTAAGGGAACAGCAATTGCGCCTATGGCCGTAATTGCAAAAAGTGCAATTCCCCAATTAGGCATATTTCTACTTAAAATTGCAACTTTATCTCCTTTTTTTATTCCCTGAAATACAAGGACCTTCATGATTTTATCAACTTCGGTTTGAAGCTTATTGTATGTAAGAGACTCTGCATTAACATATGATAATGCGATATTATTCCCATACAGTTTAACACTATTTTCCAATAAGGAAGGTAAGGTTTGATTTTTTAGATTAGTCATAGCTTAATAAATAAAGTAATTAAAACCAAAATAAATATGTATAATGCCTATACATATATTTACATGATTTAATATTTTCAAAAGTAATATTAAATCTGATTAATTAAAATTTAGCTTAATAAGATATTAACAATTTAAGTTTTGAATTGTTAAATTACATAAAAATGAATTGTTAAATTACATAAAAATTATTCAATCGTAATTTGTTTTTTTCCATAAAAAGCTTGTCCATCTGAATTGTAACCATTAATTATGATATTATAAGATCCCTTCCTGTCAGATGCACTAAAATTAATAACTTGTTCTTCGTTTGTTAACTTGATTTGAGGATTCCAGTATAAAGTAGTTCTAAAATCCGGAATCTTGGTCAAAGAATCAGAACTATTTTTATTTATATGAAAATTAATGGTTGGTACTTCGAGAGCTCGATATTCCATAAACGTAGCTGATTTTGGTAATTCTACATCTGCAAAATTATCTATATTTGTTGTTAACATAATTACACCAGTAAAAGTATGTGATCCAAAGATATAAGGCTCATATATAACTTCAACTTTTTCTATTTGAGATGGATCAAGTTCCATTATACTATTTTCATTAAATATTGGAATATGATCTAAAAGTATAAGTGGATTTCCAATTAAAAAAATACTATTTTCATCTAAAACTTTAAAAACAAATTTATTCTTATTTTTTTTAACAGATATACCTGGTATAATTTCATTAAATAATTCTTGCATCGTCTCTAAATCAATATAATCATCCGGGATAATAGTCGTTTTATTATCATTTATGTTAAAAGATGAAAATTCACCTTTTTTAGTTAAATTATTATCTTGATTCTTATTGAATTTTTGGTTAATTTTTGCATTAATATAAAGTTCTTGTATTAACTCCGCATCATCATTATCAATAAATATTGTTGGACTAATAGGAGTGTAATCAGACGAGAATGAACTTTTAACAAGTATTTCGTGAGTATTTTCTTCTTCTGAGTATGATTCAGAACAAAGAAATACATCATTTTTCCCATTTACATTGTTTATAGAGAAAATAAATTCGCCGTTTTCTCTTGTCTTGTTTACATGAATCTGGGGGTTGTTGAATAGAACTGAAAGGTATATATCATGATTAGGAATTGGTTCTTTAGTATTTTTGTTTCTTAAAATTCCGCTTATTGTAAGGTCTCTTATTTCGGGGATATACTCAAGATCTTTTCTTTGAGTATTATCACTTCTTTCAATAAACAATTCTGTATTAATTGTTTTATCAAATAAAATCATAATCTGATGTTGTAGATCTTTATCAATTTGCATGCTTGAATTGAGATAGTTTTCAAGAGCAATAGGATTATTCATATAAAACGCGGTGAGAAAACCATGATCCTCTTTTTTTGTACCAATTCTAGTTATTGATACTGAAACAAGTGGTGGACTTTTTCCAATTTCATTTTTAGTAGAAATAAATGCTTCTATTTTCTCATTTGGTTTAAAATTGTCTTTATTAATTACAATATTTATACTGTTACTTTTTGCCCGAGATTTAAAAAGTGAATTAACTTTTTTAATGATCCCGTCCTTATCAGTTAATACAATATAATTAATTCCGTTATCTAATACATTGGCAGGAATAATATAATCAAAAAAAGATTCATCAACACTAACATCTTCCTGGTATTTAATAATAAAATCTTTAGAAAAAATTTTAATTTGAAAATCCAGATTCTTATTCTTTCTATCAATTCCTTTAGTTTGGATTTTATAATGAATATTATTGCCAACAAATTGTGTACTTGTTTGTATTCCGGTGCTCTGCATAATAGGAAAATCCTTGATTATCGAGTCTCCTTCACTTTTAATGATTGCTAATTTATATTGTTTTGCTTTTAATAACCTCATTTCTGTTTGAATAAAACCGGAAATGTGAGGATTTAATTCTTTGATTATAGTATCGGTTTCATCTGTTATAATATATCTATTATTACTGGTTATAATAGATTTAGGTAATTTAATAACAATATTATTTTTAATGTTATCCAGCAAAATGTTTCCCTCGGCCACAATATATATTGAATCTGTATCTCCAGAAACTGCTTTTTGTTGAAGACTACTATTTGGATTGAGTATAGTAATAAAGCAGGAACTAAAATTAAGTGCTGAAAAGTTTCTTTGATATTGGGTATAAGCTCTAAGAAGATAACTTCCAGATGCAACATCTATCGGAATATGAATTTGATCATTAACTTTAAAATCAGCAATTTTGTACTTTTTCTGTATGATTGGGATATTACTTATAGATTCAATTAATTCGAGATATAGCGTTTTACTTAAAATAGGGTTAGTTTTTTCATTGTCAATAAAATAATCTGCAGTGAAAAATATATTTTCTCCATTAAAATATAAATCCCTATCAGTATTCAATTTGATGTGTTCAATCACACCCCTATTATTAGTAATATTACTTTGCTGACCATGAACAAAAGATCCGAAAAATAATAACACAAATAAATTAAGTATTCTATATATATTATTCATTCTTGAAACTAATTTATAAATTAAATTATAGACAATTTATTTTTTACCAAAAATAAGGTTTAACTAAAATTCCTCCCTCTGAGGTACAATCAATGCAATTCAATGATCCCAATCCAATACCTCCGTCTATTTCTACAAAATAGAAGGGTGCGTCATTAAACTTCTGGAAATCTACTATTTCTAATACGTTTACAAGGACATTACATGTTCCAAAATAAAAATCTAGACTAGGTCTATCAACAAAAATTCTTGTTTTTGAAACCGTAGCAACAGTAAAGTAACCGTAAACTTTTTCATTAGGATTATTTACATTTTGAATGTTTCCTGTAACATTGTATGGTTGGGTCGCAACAAGAAAGTTTTTTTCTGATAAGATTTCTTCCATTTCTTGCCAATATTTATACTCTTTTTCTCCAATCATATATTGTGTAAGTAAAATACTATATCTTTTTGATAGTTTTTTTGTTTCTGTACTTACGAAATGCAGAGGCTGATGCGTAATTTGGGGTATGCTTAAATTGGAAGTGTTTCCTGTAAATATAGAATTTACTTTTTGAGTTTTCCAACAGGTTTTAAGCTTTAATAGACTAGGTACATTATAAAATGTCATACCAAGGCGGTTTTCATAATACTCAAATCTATAATCCGAATCATATTCGAATGTTTCTGTTATGTCCCAAAGGAAGTAATTATCCTGTGTTGATGATGATTTAGTATCAATATAAAACTGATATCCCGGTATTTTAT
The DNA here is from genome assembly GCA_027859205.1 of Bacteroidales bacterium. Classification (GTDB taxonomy): domain Bacteria; phylum Bacteroidota; class Bacteroidia; order Bacteroidales; family UBA12077; genus UBA12077. The sequence continues at coordinate 4,987 of JAQIBH010000128.1, forward strand.
ATGGATAATTAATGCTTACAGTAGTATCAATTTCATGGTATACAGATTCTAATTCAACTGGTTGTTTTAATTCTTGGAAATCAGATAAATATTCAACGCCATCAGGATTAATAATTGAAATACTATATTTATTCCCAATAATACCTTGAATACCTCCGGTGAATGTAACATATTTACCGGATTCTGTTTCGGAAAGTATTTCATATTTTCCTGTATTGTCATATAAAGTTACGATATAATCTTCTAGAGGTATATTTGCATCTGAGTTAACAGGAGCAGTTTGTGATAAATAAATTGTATACGGACCAGGCTCATTTGAAATCATTCCATCAACAACCATGATTTGATCATATATATCAGACTCTAATATAAACTCATCTCTACATCCTAATATAAGGATTGAAAGTACTAATAAAGTAACCCTAATTTTCATAATTTCCGAATTTCAAATTATAATTAATTGATGGAATAATTGTCCCAAGTATTGAAATTTTATATCCGCTAATTTTGCCTTCTTCGTTTTGAAACACGATTGAATAAACGTTTTTTCTTGCAGTTAAGTTATATAATCCAATTGACAATGAGCTATGGGCAAATTTGTGTTTTTTTAGGCTTCCTTCAAAATTAATTGAAAGATCGGTTCTGAAATAATCGGGAAGACGATACTCATTTCGTCCGGAAACTCCGATAATCTGAATACCTTTTTGGTAATATATTGAGGTGGGGTAGGTAACCGGTCGCCCTGTTGAATAAACTACATTTGTGGATAAACTTACTCGTTTTGACACTTTATAATTAAGTGTTAAGTTAACCGCATGAGGTCTGTCGTAGTTAGCAGCATAGCTATTGCCTTGGTTATTCATTTCTCCTGTTAAAGGATTTAGTGCTGTAACCTCTGCCTTAGAATAAGAATAATTAATCCAGCCATTTAATTTACTAAAGTTTTTCTTGATCATTATTTCAATACCATATGATTTAAGATCTCCTTGAATAATAGCAGTTTCGGGAAATTGATTGGTTATGAAATCTGCGCCATCTTTATATTCAACCTGATTTTCAACTAGTTTGTAATATAACTCTACAGATGTTTCAATTTTATCTCTCCATAAGTTTTTATAAAATCCTAATGAATACTGCTCTCCTTTCATCGGGTCAAGATGAGGATCACTTAATTTCCATTTATTAGTGGGGGAAACAGAAACGGTATTAGATAACATGAAAATATATTGGTGAAGTGAATTATAACTTGCTTTTACCGAAAAAGTAGGATTAAGTTCATATTTTCCGGAAATTCTAAAATCAAAATCTATATTATCATTTATGAAATCATTTTTCCCATAACTTACAGTATCAGTAATATTGTCAATTTCTTTTGGGGTATTTTCTTGGTAGGTGAAAACTGTCTTAGGTCCTAAAAAAGAATAATAAGTAGCACGAATACCACCTTCAAAACTTAATCTATTTGTTATATCCCATGTGTCCGAAATAAACAGACTACTAGTGAATGCTTTTTCCGACTCAAATTCAATAGGTTTTATCGATGATGATTCATTAAGAGGTAAAAGATCACCATAATTTAAATTATATAATTTAGCATTTATTCCAAAATTAATAGTTTGTTTATCATTTAAGAAATATCTGAATTTTAATTTTGCTTCATTATGATTTAGTTCAAAGGAGTTTTTATAACCCAAATATATGATCTCATAACTTTCAGCATTATAGTAATACTGACTTTTTACAATATCAAATTCACTAACCAGTTTTTTATTAAAAATATGAGTCCATTTTATAGATCCTCCTGTATTAGTATATGTATTTCTTATACCAAATGTCAAGTCTGATTTATCGTTACTCCCGTATAAAAACAGGTCTAATTTATTTTTTTCATTAAGTTGAAATGAAAAGTTCATGAGTGCATCATAAAATGTGGCTGAACTATTTTTTATATCAACATTATCAATTTTATTTAAAATCCAGTCTGAATAAGTTGACCTGTAACTTATAAGAAAACTACTACTGCTATCTCTTTGCATTGGCCCCTCAATCAATAATCTACTTGAGAAAGGTCCAATTCCTGCCCTGGCTGAGAAATTTTCTTTATTCCCTTTTTTTGCTTCAATATTAAATATTGAGGATAAATGACCGCCATATTCAATAGGTATATTGCTTTTATAAAATTCAAAAGCATTAATAGCGTCAGAACTAAATGTTGTATAAAGTCCAAATAGATGCGAAGAATTATATATTGGTAAATCATTTATATAAAACATGGTCTGGTCGGCAGGGCTTCCTCGTACATTAAATCCGGAAGATATTTCTCCAATAGTTTGTACTCCGGGAAGTAATAATGCAACCTTAATAATATCTGGTTCGCCTAAAACGACAGGTAATTCTTTAATGGATTTTGCTGTTATTTTTTCAAATCCCATGGACGTGCTTCTTACATTATGATTCCGGTTTGCAGACACCACAGCTTCTTCCAGAAGGAATGATTTTGTTTTTAACGGAATGTTTAATTTTCCGTCTGATAGAACTGTAATTTTGTAGTTTCTATTGTACATTCCTAGACTGTACGCTATTAGAGTGTATGTGCCAGGTGTTATTAAGATTTCATAATACCCCGACATATTAGACATTGTATTAGTATTTAATTCGTTTATCATTAAACGAGCTTGTGGAATAATATCACCATCACTTGCATTAGTAACATATCCACTTAATTTTACGATCTTTTTTCCATTTCCATTACCATTAGTTCCAATTACAACACTCTCAGAAATAAAATCTTGATATGTTTTTAAATATTCTCCATCAGTATCGATATCTTTTATTTCACCATGCATTATTTGGTTTGTCTGATTTTTAACAAATAGATTTTCTATATCTGATGAAAATGAAAAGTTCTTAAACAAGAAATAGTTGCCTTTACCATCGTAAGAAACTTTTATTCCAGTTGAAGAAAAACTTTCCTTAAGTACACGTTGTAACAGAACACTGTCTTTTTTTACAATAATTTCCACATTAGGAATACTGTTTTGCTTATAGAAAAACCGTACATTATTTTCAGCTTCAATATTTTCAGAAAAATTATTCCAATTTGAATTTTGAGTTTTTATATATATATCTTTTTCTTGACTATAGAGAGAATTTGTAAGAATAATAAAAATGAAAAAGAAATGATGTTTTATGATAGATTTCATATTAGTTAGAGATTACTTTGTGCAAAATTCCATAAGTTGTTTTAATTCTTTGTGTGAAGCATTCTTGAATTTAATGTTGTTTTTTTTCATAAAGGATTTTATGTCATTTTGCTTTTCTTTTTCAAAATATTTAATAAAAGTAGTGCGTTTGTTAACATTAATGAGTTTATTTTTGTCAAACAAAAAAATATTAAATTTTAAACTTGAATATCTCCCATAAGGTGAAATATTATTGTACACTCTAATGAACACTTTTTTATAATTTTTATATAATGAATACTTCCCATTATATATTTGCTCATAAAAAGTATGTTTATTTGCTTCATTGAGAATACATCTAGAGTTTACAAAAAGGGAATTTCCTATCAAAAAAGAGTCTAACTGAAATTTGTTTAATTCTACAAGTCTTTGAATTCCATTTTCAATTTCTGCTTTTAAAAT
>JAQIBH010000192.1 GCA_027859205.1 Bacteroidales bacterium
ATATAATATATATAGTATGTGTGTTAAAAACGATCTTATCACAAATGGTTTTGTAAACAAAAAAATTGATATAAATATCAATGTGATTGAGGAAATTAATAGATTAAAAAAGGAAAAAAATGCAATAATTCTTGCACATTATTATCAAACTGGTGATATACAAGATATTGCGGATTTTGTTGGTGATAGTTTAGCACTTTCACAAAAAGCAACAGAAACAAAAGCAGATATTATTTTATTTGCTGGCGTTCATTTTATGGCAGAAACAGCAAAAATTTTAGCACCAAAAACTAAAGTTTTAATCCCGGATTTAAATGCAGGATGTTCTTTGGCGGATTCATGCCCACCCAAAGAATTTAAAAAATTTATAGAAAATCATCCAGGACATTTAGTAATTTCATATGTAAATACAACAGCAGAAATTAAAACTATGACAGATATTTGTTGTACATCAACAAATGCACTTCAAATAGTTGAATCATTACCAAAAGAACAAAAAATTATATTTGCGCCAGATAGAAATTTAGGAAGTTATATAAAAAGAATTACCGGAAGAGAAGATATGGTAATTTGGAATGGCGCCTGTCACGTTCACGAAGAGTTTTCATTAGAAGCCATTTTAGAAATAAAAAAAGAAAATCCAAATGCTAAAATTATTTCTCATCCGGAATGTGAAATGCCAATTCAATTAGTATCTGATTTTGTTGGCTCCACAGCTGCTTTAATAAAATTTACAAAAACAGATGATAGCAAAGAATATATTGTTGCTACAGAATCGGGAATATTACATCAAATGAAAAAGGAAAATAACCAAAAAAAATATATTCCTGCTCCATCCAAAGATTCTACCTGTGCATGTAATGATTGTAATTTTATGAAGTTAATTACTATTAATAAAATTTATAATACATTAAAATACGAAGTACCCGAGGTAATTTTAAGTGATGAAATTATTGAGAAAGCAAAAATATCTATTGATGCAATGCTTGATATATCAAAGAAACTGAATTTATAAAATGGTTTAATAGATTTTAGAGCGGAAAAAATTTCCTGCTTTTTTTGTACATTTAACTTTTACAATATTTTAAAATAGTGAAGAAATTAATACTTATATACTTTTTAATTACTTTAAGTAGTGTGGTATTGTCACAAACTGATTCTTTAATATCAGATTTAGATATAACTTATAAAAAATATAAATATAGTAACGGAAAAATTGCTAGTAAGGGTTTACTTAAAAATGATCAACCTTATGGTTTGTGGAAATCGTATTATCTCACCGGTATTTTAAAATCAGAAGGTAAATGGATAAATAATCAATTAGATAGTGTTTGGATTTTTTATGATCAATTGGGCGATACTAGCCAAAAAATTAATTATTTTCAAGGTAAAAAGAATGGATATCATTATAGATATTTTAAAGATGAAAATTTGAAAACTATAATCGCATCTAAAGAGCTGTATATAAATGGAAAACGAAATGATAAATCATTATATTATTTTAAAACCGGTTCATTAAGAATGATTGTTCCATATATGAATGATTTAAAACAAGGAATTGGTTTCGAATATGACGCAAATAAAAATATTACAGCAATAACAAGATATAGAAATAATGAAATAGTTGTACAAGAAAATATTAATAGACTGGATATAAATGGTAAAAAAACGGGCATTTGGAAAGAATTTTATGAAAACGGCGTATTAAAAAAAGAGAAAAATTATTTAGATGGAAAGTTAAACGGATATTTAAAATTGTATACAAATGAAGGGAAATTAGTTGAGTCAATTAAATACAAAAATGGTGAAATAGATTTAGTTTCTAATGATTTTGATTCTAATATTGAAATCAAAGAAAAATACGACATCAATAATAATTTAATTTTCCAGGGAAGTTATAACAGGAATGTTCCAATAGGTGTTCATCGATATTTTAATAATAATGGATCAGTATCAAAATCTAAAATATTTAATATAAATGGCAAATTAATTGCCGAAGGCATTGTTTTAATTAATGGTAAGGAAACCGGGGATTGGGTTTATTATTATGAAACAGGAAAAACACAAGCACAGGGAAAATTTATAAATGGTAAAAAAACTTCAAATTGGAAATATTATTATCCATCCGGAAGTATTCAGCAAGTTGGTTCTTATTCTGGCGGAAATTTAACAGGAATGTGGAAATGGTATTATGAAACGAGCGAATTGTTGAAGGAGGAATATTACATTTATGGACATTTAGATGGTGAAGCTACCGAGTATAGTGAATTAGGTAATATTATTTCAAAAGGAAATTATATTGAAGATAAAAAAGAGGGAGAATGGATTTATGTTATTGGTGATCAAAAATATGTTGGTAACTATGTAGGGGATTTTAAAAATAGAGAATGGAGAAGTTACTATATTGATACTGATATAATAAGTTTTGAAGGTAGATTTTTGCACGGTAGCCCTGATGGTAAACACGAATATTATTATCCCGATGGTAGTTTAAAAGAAGAGAGATATTTCGATGGAGGAATGAAGGTAAAGTCATGGACCAAATATGATGAACGGGGCGATTTAATTATTGTTGTGCAATATAAAGATGGTAAAGAATTTAAAATTAATGGTGAAAAAGTGAAATTGCATAGTAACGAGGATTAGTTTTAGTAAATTTGAGAAGAAAATATTTTAGATGGAAGATATTGATATAAGAGATTTTTCCGATGATAAGGAAGAAGGACAGTTTGATGAAAAGGAGAAGGAATTCGAGAAAAAACTACGTCCATTAGATTTTGTAGATTTTAAAGGTCAGTTTAAGGTAGTTGAGAATTTAAAAATTTTTGTTCAAGCTGCTAAAATGCGAAATGAAGCTTTGGATCATGTTTTATTACACGGACCACCCGGATTAGGAAAAACCACTCTTGCAAATATTATTGCAAATGAATTGGGTGTAAATCTTAGATTAACATCCGGTCCGGTACTCGATAAACCAGGAGATTTAGCCGGTTTATTAACAAATCTTGAAGAAGGCGATGTTTTATTTATCGACGAAATTCATAGATTGAGTCCCGTGGTCGAAGAATATTTGTATTCTGCAATGGAGGATTATCGCATTGATATAATGATTGATAAAGGTCCAAGTGCGCGATCAGTACAGATAACTTTAAATCCTTTTACATTAATTGGTGCAACTACTCGCTCGGGATTATTAACCAGTCCGTTAAGAGCCAGATTTGGCATAAGTTTGCATTTAGAATATTATGATTTTAAAATACTTACCTCAATTATAAAACGTTCTGCAGGAATTTTAGATGTAGCAACTAAGGATAATGCAGCAGTAGAAATTGCGTCTCGTTCGCGTGGAACGCCTCGTATTGCAAACGCTCTTTTAAGACGAGTTCGTGATTTTGCTCAAGTAAAAGGAAATGGAAGTATAGATCTGGAAATTTCTCAATTTGCTTTAGAGGCTTTAAATATCGATAAACATGGTTTAGACGAAATGGATAATAAGATTTTACTAACCATTATCGATAAGTTTCAAGGAGGACCGGTTGGTATAACTACAATTGCAACAGCAATAGGCGAAGATAGTGGTACAATTGAAGAAGTTTATGAGCCTTTTTTAATTAAGGAAGGATATATTAAAAGAACTCCTCGTGGAAGAGAGGCCACAGAAACTGCATATAAACATTTAAGTAGAGTTAGAGATACAGGAGAACAAAATAGTTTGTTTTAGCCGAATTGATTTAAAATTGCATTTTAATCTTCAGATGTAAACTAACAGAATAAAAAATTAATAATTGAGAAGTTTATAAAATATAGAAAGCAGTCTAAAAAGTAATAAAACTGTCATTCCCTTGAAAAAGGGAATCTCATATTTATCATATAAACAAGTAATTACGGAATCTCCAATCAAGTTGGAGAAGACAAAAGTGACTTTTGTGACAGCCTCTTTATAATAATTGCATTGTATATTTAATTAAATGCGTTTGATATTTTTTCTAATTGTTTGACGTTTAAAATTTTAATTTTCCTGCCGTTCAAATCAATTAACTTGTCGTGTTTAAATTCAGATAAAAGTCTAATAACAGATTCGGTTGCAGTACCAACAATATTTGCTAACTCTTCACGAGTAAGAAGAATTTGTAAAACCAGATCATCATCTAAATCAAAAATATCTTTCAAATGTAAAAGTACTTCGGCCAACCTTTCTCGAACAGTTTTTTGAGCAATATCAGTAATAAAAGAATTAGCCTCACCCAATTCCTTACATGTTTGTTGCATTAAAGCCATAGAAAAATTTCCATTCGTTTTTACTAAATCAATTAAAGTTTCTCCTGGAATAAAACAAAGTACAGCATCATTTATAACTTTAGCCGACGAACAAGCAAGTTCATTACTTAAAATTGAACGAAATCCTATAATATCACCCTTTTTTGCAAAAGCAATAATCTGTTCACGCCCGTCAATACCAGTTTTTAAAATTTTTACAACACCGGCATTAACACAGTAAAAACCATTGGTTCTACTTCCTTCATGATAAACAATATTTCCTCTTTTATATGAATTGCAAACTTTATCTTTATCAACTTTAGCTTTTTCTTCTGGCGTAAGATGCTTAAAAATAGTATCTAAATCGTTAAAGCAACTATCACAAAAAGGTATTAGATCTCGATTTTTCATTTAAATTTTTATTGCCAAATAAGAAATGTATTTAACTTTATCGGAATTTTTTTGTTATATAGAATGAATAAAAAACAAAAATAAGTTTTTTGTTTTACAATTTGAATTTGATTTATATAAAAAAAGTACTTTTGCAAAAAATTAAATATAAATATATATAGATATGGAAAAATCTCTTACTCTAAATTGGTTAAATGGAATGGCTTTCGAAAGCGAAATTAACGGACATAAAATTACTATTGATGCGGACGAATCTGTTGGTGGTAATAATATTGGGCCACGACCAAAACCGTTAATGTTATTGTCTTTAGCAGGCTGTACAGGAATGGATGTAGTTTCTATTCTTAAAAAAATGAGGGTTGAACTTGATAATTTTGCTATCGAAATTGAATCAGAGATGTCAGATGAGCATCCTAAACACTACACTAAACTTAATGTAATTTATAAGTTTTGGGGCAAAGATTTACCTATGGAAAAATTGGAGAAAGCAGTAAGTTTATCTGATGAAAGATATTGTGGAGTAAGTGTGGTTTATAAAAAAGCGATTGAAATGTCTTATGAAATAAGATTGAACCCGGAAAAATAGTGACTTATGTTAAAAAGAAAACCCAGCTAAATTTAGCTGGGTTTTTATAAAATAATACATATAAATTAAAGTGCCGATTTAAATTGATTTAAAAATCGTACATCGTTCTCAAAATAAAGGCGAAGGTCTTTAACTCCGTATTTTAACATTGTTATTCGCTCAATTCCCATCCCAAATGCAAATCCGGTATATTTATTACTATCAATACCACTACTTTCTAAGACATTAGGATCAACCATTCCGCAACCAAGAATTTCTAGCCAACCGGTATATTTACACACATTACAGCCTTTTCCACCGCAAATATTACAAGCTACATCCATTTCTGCTGAAGGTTCTGTAAAAGGGAAATATGAAGGACGTAATCGTATTTCGGTTTTTTCACCAAACATTTCCTTAGCAAAATAAAGAAGGGTTTGTTTAAGATCTGCAAACGAAACATTTTCGTCAATATATAAACCTTCAACTTGATGAAAAATACAGTGAGCACGGGCACTTATTGCTTCGTTTCTAAAAACGCGACCAGGTGATATTGTACGAATTGGTGGATTAGAATTTTCCATAACTCTAACTTGAACCGAGGACGTATGAGTACGTAATAATATATCGGGATTTGTTTCAATGAAAAAGGTGTCTTGCATGTCTCGTGCCGGATGTTCTTCGGGAAAATTTAACGCAGAGAATACATGCCAATCGTCTTCTATTTCAGGCCCTTCGGAAACGGTAAAGCCTAATCTTTTAAATATATCAATAATTTCATTTCGTACTATTGAAATAGGATGGCGTGATCCCAACTTTAAAGAATCTCCGGGCAAGCTCAAATCAATTTCTGAACGGGATTCAGTTTTATCTTCAAGATTTTCTTTTAAAGCGTTTATTTTTTCTTGAATAGAAATTTTAAGTTCGTTTAATTTTTGTCCAACAAGTTTTTTGTTTTCACGTGGAACATTTTTGAATTCGGAGAAAAGATCATTGATGAATCCCTTTTTACCCATGTATTTAATTCGAAACGATTCAATTTCATCAATTGTAGTTGCGGCAAATTCTTTCGTTTCTTCTAAATATTTATTAATCTTTTCTATCATGATTTTATATGATTATAATTTTTTGATTCTCATTTTAATATCATTAAGCGGCCTATCGTTTTTGTCTGTTTCAACTGAAGCAATTTTGTCAATTACCTCTAATCCTTCAATTATTTCTCCAAAAACTGTATAGGCATTATCTAAATGTGGAGTACCGCCAATGGTCTGATATACTCTTAATTTATTCTCGGGTATTTTATAATAACTTTCAGTTTTAAATTCTTCTTCTGCTTTTTTACGCGCTTCGGGCAGAATAATTTGATAATCAATTGAACCGCCGGTATTAAACGCTTTATTTTTTGCTGCTTCAATATTCTTAGTTACTAATGTATTAAGTCTTGAAGCATTAATTCTATCTTCTACTTTTTTAACCGCTTCATCATCTAAAACAATACCTTGTACAATGTAAAATTGAGAACCAGCTGAACGCATTTCCGGATTTGTATTATCTCCTTCTCGAGCAGCAGCTATTACGCCTTTTTTATGAAATATTGAATCGACAAATTCTGCAGGAATAGTATATCCAGGGCCACCTTCGCCTAACATTACGCCTGTTTCCGCATTACGTGAATCCGGATCACCGCCCTGAATCATAAAACCGTCAATTACTCTGTGAAAAAGTAAATCATTAAAATAACCTTGCTCGATAAGTTTTACAAAATTTTCTTTATGCAAAGGTGTGGCATCATATAATTTGAAAACCATATCTCCGTATTCTGTTTCTAACTTGTAAAGTTGATCATCCGATTTCATTTTGGATTGATCTAATTGGCAAGAAAAAATTAATATTGAAATTGTAATGGATAATAAAATTATTTTTTTCATGTTGAATTCTATTTTGATTTAATTAGCAAAAATAGCAACAATTAATAATTTATCGAAGCACAATGCTAATAATTACTTGGTTAAACGTTTTCTAATTGTATATTTTGCGAGTATAATGTTTATAGTCTTTAATGATTTGCGTTTATCTATAATTGATAACATTGTTAAAGCCCTAAAAATCAACATAAAATAAAAGAATTGCCTTTTATGAATACGTAAATTATTAAATGCATAGAAATTTTATCGATTTAATAAAACTATCTCAATATTGTGATAATAAGAATAAGAAGTTTTACTTTGTAATTGTATAAACTAAAGTTGATAATTAAATTGAATCAAATCAAAAAACTTGCAGGACAAACTGTTATATATGGTTTGAGCAATATGTTAGGTAGATTTTTAAATTACCTCTTAATTCCTCTTCATACATTAGTTCTCGGCAAATTCTTTTTTGGAAAGTTAACATTCATCTATAGTAGCACAGCTATATTGCTTGTGTTGCTTACTTATGGATTAGAAACAGGATTTTTTCGGTTTGCAAGTAAAAAGGACGAAAATTACAGTAAAGTACTAGGCACAAGCCTGTATTCTATAGTTTTCTCTACTTCAATTTTTATTTTTGTAGCTTTCTTGTTTAAAAATCTTTTACAAAATTATTTTGATGTAAATAGCACTAAAATTGTAATATTATTTATACTAATAATTGCTTTTGACGTTCTAAACGCAATTCCTTTTGCAAAGCTACGGATTGAGGAACGGCCCATTAAATTTATGGTCGTAAAGTTGATTGGTATTTTTACAAATATATTTTTCAACTTATTTTATTTATGGTTTTGTCGGAGACTTTTTGAAGCAGGTAGTACAAGCTTTTGTGCACAAATCTATAACCCTGAAAAGGTTTTAGAATACGTATTAATCGCAAATATGATTAGTAGTGCAATCACTTTCATTGTTTTATTACCAGAAATTATTAAAGTAAAACCAGTATTCGACTTTGCTTTATTAAAAAGAATAATGAATTATTCGTTTCCCATTTTGTTAATTGGATTAGCGGGAATGCTAAATGATAATATCGATAAATTATTGATTCCAACATTAATTAATAATCCTAATCCCGTCGAACAATTAGGTATTTATGGAGCCAATTTTAAATTATCAGTACTTATGGTTTTATTTATTCAGATGTTCAGATATGCTGCAGAGCCATTTTTCTTCAAAAACTCAGAAAATGCTAATGCTAAAAAATTATACGCTGATGTGATGAATTATTTCATCATTTTCGGATTGGTTATTTTTCTGGGTGTAATGTTTTATATTGATTTTTTAAAATACTTCATTGCTCCGGAGTTTTGGGAAGGATTAAAAGTGGTTCCGATATTGTTAATTGCAAAGCTGATATTCGGGATACTTTTCAGCCTATCTATTTGGTATAAAGTTACCGATAAAACTAAGTACGGAATTTTAATTGCCAGCATTGGAGCCATTATAACTATTGTTTTAAATATAGTTTTATTACCACGCATTGGTTACATTGGATCGGCTTTTGCAAGCCTGCTAAGTTACAGTGTAATGCTTGCTGTATCGTATTACATAAGTACAAAACATTATTTAATAAAATATAATTTTAAACGTATTGCATTTTATTTCGCTTTTGCCTTAACTCTATTCTTTTTGAGCAAATTGGCAAAAATTGAAAGTAAAATTATTTATACAAGCATGAATACAGTATTCTTATTCGGATTTATATTCATTGCATATATTATCGAAAAAAAAGCATTAACACATGAAAATTAAGATTGTAAACAAATCAAATAATCCTTTACCGGAATATAGCACAGATCATTCTGCGGGAATGGATCTTAGAGCTAACTTAGTAGAAACAAAAACACTAAAACCTTTAGAACGCATATTAATTCCAACAGGATTATTCATTGAGTTGCCGGTAGGTTACGAAGCTCAAGTTCGTCCCAGAAGTGGATTAGCTTTAAAAAAGGGATTATCTGTGTTGAATACTCCTGGAACGATTGATGCCGATTATCGAGGTGAAATAGGTGTAATATTAATTAATTTGTCAAACGTAGAAGTTGCTATTGAAAATGGTGAACGTATTTGTCAAATGGTTATTGCAAAACACGAACAAGCGGAACTAATTCAGGTTGAAGTTTTAAACGAAACTGATCGAGGAGCTGGTGGATTTGGAAGCACAGGAGTAAATTAATTTTCTTAATAATTGTTAAAAACTGCAATTACAAAACTTAACGTACGTTTTTGTGTTATGTTTATATTTTAATAAAATTTAATATTGATTATGAAGTTAAAAGTGATAGTTGTGATTGTAATTACTTTTTTAAGTTTTACATCGTGTAGTGGGCAAAGAAATATAGGGAAATCTAAAACTAAAGTAAAGAAAGAGTTAAGTGCAGATAGCGAACAGCAATATTACTATCTTTTCTTAGAGGCTAATCGGAAAAAAGTTTTAGGAGATTTGAATGGCGCTTTAGCTCTATACTATCAATGTTTAGAGTTAAATCCTGATGCAGCAGCGGCAATGGCGGAAATTTCAAAATTGAATGAAATAATGCAAAATTTTGAAGTCGCTATAAAATACGCAGAACAAGCAATAAAGATTGACTCTGGCAATAAATGGTATAAAGTTAACCTCGCTAAATTATATTTAGTTATTAAAGATTACAACAATGCCATTAAAACTTACGAGCAGCTTTATTTAATTAATAAAACGGATTTAGAGATACCATATAACTTGGCCGCATTATATAATCATGTTGGTAATTATAAACGAGCAATCGAATTATATAACGACATTGAAAAAAATAGCGGAGTAAACGAAAATTTATCAATCGCCAAGCAGCAGCTGTATGGTTCAATTGGAAACAAAACAAAAGCATATAACGAAATTGATAATCTCATCCTTCATTATCCAAACGAACCCAAATTCTATGGTATAAGAGCAGAAATGTACACAAACGACAATCTTTTTATTAAAGCAAAGGAAAATTACAATAAACTATTTGCTTTGGATAGTACAAATGCGCTGGGAATGCTATCGATTATTGATTTTTATAGAAAGAAAATGGACTACGATAATGCTTTTAAAATTATAAAAAAAGTAATTTATCATGAGGGTATAGAAGTTAATCAAAAAATATTAATCTTTGTTTCATTTCTTAATATTCAAAGCGAGTTTAATATTTACAATCAGCAAATTAAAGAGCATTTGTTATTATTAAAAGAAGCATATCCAGATGTTCAAGATGTTTATACTGTACACGCAGACTTTTTAATAAAATCCAATTTGTTTGACGAAGCCCAAACAGAAATAGAGTATATCTTAGATAATTTTACGGGCAATATTGTTATATGGGAACAACTTTTGTCTATATATAGTTACAAAAGCAACTTCGATCAATTATATGTTAAATCAATTATTGCCATTGATAGTTTCCCACAACATGCGTTATTCTATTTTTTTAATGGCGTTTCTGCCACTCAAATCAACAAACCCGGAGAAGCGATTACAATTCTAAACAAGGGCTTAGAATGGGTTAAAAATAGCCCAGATTTAGAGGTGGATTTTTACACAAATTTAGCGGAAGCGTATTATAGTAAAAAAGAATATATGCAATCCGATTACTTTTTTGAAATGGTACTAAAAAAAGAACCAGACAATTTATATGTTATTAATAACTATAGTTATTATCTTTCTTTAAGAGAAGAAAAACTAGAGTACGCCGAAACATTAAGTAAAAAATCAATAATTGCTGAACCAAATAATAGTACATATCTCGATACTTATGCTTGGATATTATTCAAACTGGAAAGATATCAAGACGCATTGCTTTATATAAAAACAGCATTCGAACATGGCGGAGCTGAAAGCGACGTAATTGTTGAGCATTATGGCGACATTCTATTCATGATTGGTAATAAGGAGGCAGCGGTCGAATTATGGAAATTATCTAATGAAATGGGCAATACAAATGAAAAATTAATCAAAAAAATTGAAACAAAATCAATATTTTAAGGGAATACATAATGAGGAACCGTTTATTTAAAAGAACATTTACTGTACTGGCAATAATACTTGCTTTTAACAATGTATTTTCCCAAACTAAGGAAGAGTTCAAGCAAAAGCAATTAAAAACACAGGAAAGTCTTGAAATTACCAATCAGTTATTATTTCAAACTGAAAAGTCAAAATCTGCAGGACTAAATAAACTTCTAATTATAAAGAAAAGAATTGGCTTGCGGGAACGATTGATAACAGAGATCGTAGAGGAAATAAATTCACTTGAAGAGGAAATAAGCAAAAATAAAATTTATATCACAAAATTAGAATATGATTTAAAGGAATTAAAGGAAGAGTATGCTCGAATGATTTACTATGCTTATAAAAATAGAAATAATTTTGACAGAGTAATGTTTATCTTGGCGGCTGAAGATTTTAATCAAGCATATAGAAGAATGAGGTATTTTAAAGAATACACAAAGTATAGAAAGAAACAAGCAGAGAGAATTATCGTGAAGCAAAAAAATCTGGAGTATGAAACAGAACAACTACAGGACAAAAAAAATGATAAAATTAGGCTGCTTTCAAATAAAGAAAGAGAAAAATCTTATTTGACTATTGAGCAAAACAAAGAAAATGTCGAAATAAATAGGTTAAAAAGAAAAGAAAGTGAGTTAAGAAAGCAGATTAGAAGCAATGAAAAAATCATGAGGCAATTAAAAAAGGCAATTGATGACCTCATTGCGAAAGATGCAAAGGGGAATAGTACTTTTAAATTATTAAGTGCCAGTGAGGAAATTATTTCACAAGGTTTTATAAGTGCTAAAGGAAAACATAGCTGGCCGGTTGAAGATGGAATTATTATCCAGGAATTTGGGCGTCATCCACATCCTGTAATTAAAGGGGTAATGACAAATAATGAAGGTGTAGACATAGGTGCCGCCAAAGATTCCAAAGTAAAAACGATTTTCGAGGGTGAAGTAAAAATGGTTTTTGCTGTACCGGGAGCTAATATGGCCGTTATTGTGAGACATGGACACTACTTAACGCTTTATTCAAATATCGTAAACGTTAGAGTAAAACCGGGCGATAAAATAGTTAGTGGCTTTTATATTGGTGATGTTTATTTTTCAGAAAATAATAAAGGCTCTATATTGCACTTAGGAATATACGAAGAAACAAAGGTTTTGAACCCAAAAAATTGGTTAAGCAAACAGTAAATTTCTCATAAAAATGCTATATTTGAAAAATACAATATCAAAAGTGTAACAATTTCTTAATATTTAAGTATACTGCGTTAATCGTATTACTTAAAGACATTCGATGTGCAAACAAGTATAATAATAATGGAAAAAAGCATTTTAATAGAGTCGAAAATCGAGAATATCAGTAAAATCGAAAAAATTATTGATGAGGTTTCGGAAGAAGCAAAAATTAATTCTGAGGTTTATGGCAAAATATTAATTGCTACGGTAGAGGCCGTAAATAATTCTATTGTACACGGGAACAGCCAAGATGAGTCCAAAAATGTAAAAGTAGATTTTTTAATAGAACAAAGTTATATTAGTATTTTTATTGAGGACGAAGGACCAGGGTTTAATTTCTACAATGTCCCCGACCCAACTACACCAGATAACATTGAAAACATCCATGGCAGAGGAGTTTATTTAATGAAACATCTTGCAGATGATGTAATCTTTCACGGAAACGGTAATCGCGTTGAAATAAGATTCAACTTAAAATAAAATGCCAATAAAATTCTTCGTCGAAGAAACAAAATTCAATTTAAAGAACCGGATACGCATTAAGACCTGGATTAGAGAAACCATTATTGGGGAAAATCTAAAACCAGGTGTAATTAACTTTATATTTACTTCAGATAAGTTTCTCCTAGAGGTTAATAAACAATATCTTTCGCATGATTATTTTACCGACATAATTACTTTTAATTATTGTGACAAAAATGAAATTAACGGTGATATTTACATAAGTATTTCTACTGTAAAGAACAATTCTATCAGTTTTAACGTTACATTTATTGAGGAATTACATCGTGTTATGATTCATGGCATTCTACATCTCATGAATTACAACGATAAGACAGATCAAGAAAAAGCAGAAATAAGAAAAAAAGAGAACTATTATCTAGAAAGATTTAAAAAACTTTCATAATTTTCCAAAAATTTCAAAATAGAATCTATGTTACCAAAATATGATGTTATTGTGGTTGGTGGAGGGCATGCTGGCTGTGAAGCTGCAGCGGCAGCAGCAAATATGGGATCAAAAACATTGTTAGTTACAATGGATATGACGAAATATGCTCAAATGTCTTGTAATCCCGCAATGGGAGGAATTGCAAAGGGCCAAATAATAAAAGAAATTGACGCACTGGGAGGGTATTCTGCAATCGTTACAGATAAAAGTATGATTCAATTTCGCATGTTAAATCTTTCAAAAGGACCAGCTATGTGGAGTCCTCGTGCACAATGCGATAGAATGATTTTTTCTGCTGAATGGAGAAATACATTAGAGAATATTGACAACCTGGATTTATGGCAAGATTTGGTTACTGAGCTAATAATTGAGGATAATATAGTAAATGGTGTAATTACAACACTTGGAATAAAATTTGAATCAAAAACAGTTATTTTAACAAACGGCACATTTTTAAATGGCTTAATGCATGTTGGTAAAACCCAAGTAGAAGGGGGAAGGGCAGGAGAAGCAACATCAAAAGGAATTTCTGAGCAACTAGAAACATTCGGTTTTGAGGTTGGAAGAATGAAAACAGGAACACCCCCAAGAATTGATGCACGTAGCATTGACTTTACGAAAGTGAATGAGCAAAAGGGTGATGAAGGCGGAGGACAGTTTTCTTTTCTTGAACACGACTTTGCCGTACAAAATAATAAAAGTTGCTATACTACATATACCAATAGTAAAGTCCATGGCATTTTAGAAACAGGGTTTAATGAATCTCCGCTTTTTAATGGATCAATAAGAGGAGTGGGTCCACGTTATTGTCCAAGTATCGAAGATAAAATTGTGACTTTTGCGGAGAAAAGTGAACATCAAATGTTTCTTGAGCCCGAAGGTCAGACCACAAACGAATACTATATCAATGGATTCGCTTCATCGCTACCTTGGGAGGTCCAACTTAAAGCATTAAAAAGTATAGCAGGTCTCGAAAATGTAAAAATATACAGACCTGGATATGCAATTGAATATGATTATTATCCACCCACTCAGTTAAAACACACTCTCGAAACAAAAAAAATCAATAATTTATATTTTGCTGGACAAATAAACGGAACTACTGGATACGAGGAAGCTGCAGCACAAGGTATGATGGCGGGAATAAATGCTAGTTTAAAAGTTGCAAAGAAGGGAAAATTCGTTCTAAATAGAGATCAAGCTTATATCGGAGTCTTAATTGACGACCTGGTTACTAAGGGTGTTGACGAACCATACAGAATGTTTACTTCAAGAGCAGAGTATAGAATTCTGTTACGGCAGGATAATGCCGATTTGCGACTAACAGAGTTGTCCTATAAAATGGGATTAGCTAAAGAAAGCAGATTTAAACTGTTGATAGAAAAAATAGAATCCAGGGATGCAATTATAAAATTCATTAAGGAATATAGCGTTTCTCCGAGTGAAATCCAGGATTATTTAGAAAAAGTTAATACTCCAGCCATTAAGCAAAAGAGAAAGCTTCTTGATTTAGTTTTAAGACCACAGGTAAGATTAGAAGACTTAATAGGAATTATTTCAGGATTAAAAATAATAGTGGATAGAATTAATATTAAACGAGATGAAATAATAGAATCAGCAGAAGTACTTATTAAATACTCTGGATATATTGATAGAGAGCAAATGGTAGCCGACAAGTTAAAGAGGTTAGAATATGTTAAGATACCTGAAAATTATGATTACGATAATATTTTGTCTTTATCAACTGAAGGGCGTCAAAAGCTAAAGCGAATTCAACCAATAAATGTTGGCCAGGCAACGCGTATTAGCGGTGTCTCTCCATCAGATATTAGTGTATTATTAGTATATATGGGACGTTAATGTTCCACGTGGAACGCTAGCTGTTTTTTCATTGTTCCACGAAGCAAAAATTAATCAATATGAACAAAGAATTCATCATTTCGGGGAAGATAGTTGATATAATTGAGCGACGAATATTTAATGCTACAATCAAAGTTACCAATTCTAAAATTGTTGAAATCCAAGAATCTACGCAGGAGAACGATAATTATATAATTCCGGGATTTATAGATGCCCATGTACATATTGAAAGCTCAATGCTTATTCCGACAAGTTTTGCCAGAGCAGCTGTGAAAAATGGTACTGTGGCAACAGTTTCTGACCCCCACGAAATAGCTAATGTGTTGGGTGTCGACGGGGTGAAATTCATGATTAAAAATGGAAAGAAATCTCCTTTTAAGTTTTATTTTGGTGCTCCATCGTGTGTGCCTGCAACTTCATTTGAAACATCTGGAGCTGTGATAGATTCTGCCGACATTAAAGAGTTAATGGCAAATCCGGATATACATTATTTGGCTGAAATGATGAATTTTCCAGGAGTGATTTTCCAGGATGAAGAAGTATTGAAAAAAATTAAATATGCACATGATTCAAACAAACCAGTTGATGGTCACGCACCAGGTTTATTTGGGGAAGATTTAAATAAATATGCTGCACAGAAAATAACAACAGATCATGAATGCACATCTGTTAAAGAGGCAATTGAAAAGATAAACAGAGGCATAAAAATACAAATACGAGAGGGAAGCGCTGCTAAGAATTTTGAAAATTTATTTCCCCTTATAGAGTCACATCCCGCAAAAGTAATGTTTTGCACAGACGATTGCCATCCAGACGACTTAGTAAAAGGACACATTAATAAAGTTGTAAGTCGTGCAATTGGAAAAGGAGCAGATGTTTTTGATGTTATTTCTGCAGCAACAAAAATCCCAAAAGAACATTATAATTTAGATGTTGGATTGTTACAAGTTGGTGATCCGGCAGATTTTATTATTGTAAATAATTTATGCGATTTTGATGTTTCTAAAACTTACATTAATGGTGATTTGGTTTATGAAAATGGTGTAGTTTTAATCGAAAAACAATCTGAAACTTCTCCTAATAACTTCAATTGCAAACCAATTTCTATCTCCGACATATTGGTTCCCGAAAGAGGAAAAAGTATACAGGTTATAGTTGCAAAAGACGGAGATTTAGTGACGGGAAAAGAAATAATTGAACCTACAATAAAAGATGGACATATTGTTAGCGATATAAATAAGGATATATTAAAAATAGTTATTGTTAATAGATATAAAAACACAAAACCACAAGTAGGTTTTATTAAAAACTTTAAGTTAAAAAAAGGAGCAATTGCAGGTAGTATTGCGCATGATAGTCATAATATTATTGCTATTGGAACAAATGACATAGAAATAGTAAATGCAATTAATACCGTAATAGATAATAAGGGTGGAATAGTTGCCTATGATGAAAACAAATTAAAGCAATTAAAGTTAGAAGTTGCTGGCTTGATGTCAACTGGCGAAGCAGAAGATGTCGCAAAAAGATATCACGAAGTTCACTCTATGGCAAAAGAGCTTGGTTCTGAGCTTACAGCACCTTTTATGACAATGGCATTTATGGCTTTATTGGTTATACCGGAGTTGAAAATTGGCGATAAGGGAATGTTTGATGTTACAAAATTTGCTTTTACTTCCTTATTTATTGAATAATGCTACAGCTCAACAAAGAAAAATTTAAATCAATCCTTTCTGTACTTCCGGATAGTCCTGGGGTATACCAATTTTATAATTCCACAAACGATATTATTTATATAGGAAAAGCGAAAAATCTCAAAAAACGAGTTTCGTCTTATTTTATGAAAGATCATTACGAAAACAATAAACTAAAAGCTCTTGTTTTAAAGATTGATCAAATAGAATACATTGTTGTGGAAACAGAAACCGATGCGTTTTTGCTTGAGAATAATCTAATAAAAAAATATCGTCCTCGGTATAATGTATTATTAAAAGATGATAAAACTTTTCCGTGGATTTGTGTTAAAAAAGAACCTTTCCCAAGAGTTTTTTATACTAGAAATGTAATAAATGATGGATCAGCATATTTTGGCCCGTATACTTCAGTTTACATGGTGAAAATTTTATTGGATTTGATTCGGCAATTGTATCCGCTACGGAACTGTAAACTTAATTTATCAAAGGATAATATAAAGAAAAGGAAATATAAAACTTGTTTGGAATATCACATTGGGAATTGTTTAGCACCATGTATTTCATTACAAACCGAAGATAACTACAATGAATCAATTGATTATATTAAAAAAATTCTTAAGGGCAATATACATGAAGTTATATCTTATTTAAATGATTTGATGAAAAAATATTCAACGGAATTTAAGTTCGAAGATGCACTAATAGTAAAAGAAAGGATCGAAATTCTTGAAAAATATAAAAGCAAATCTACAATTGTTAGTTCAAGTCTAAATAACGTCGATGTGTTTAATATTTTGGATGATAATAATATTGCATATGTAAATTTCTTGAAAGTTGTTGAAGGAGGAATTGTACAAGCACATACAGTGGAACTAAAGAAAAAGCTGGATGAGAGCCAGAAGGATTTATTGCTTTTAGCAATCGTTGAAATTCGCGAAAGACTTGGTAGCACTGCAAAGGAGATTATTGCTCCAATACAAATTGAATTGGGGGGCATTCATATTACAGTTCCTGAACGAGGAGAGAAGAAATCTTTACTTGAGCTATCTGAACGAAACCTGAAATATTATAGATTAGAAAAACAGAAAAAATTTGACAAGAAAAAGGAGAAGCATTCCGGCAAACGTATTTTAGAAATAATAAAAAAAGATTTAAATTTAACTGTTCTTCCAGATCATATAGAATGCTTCGACAACTCAAATATTCAAGGATCAAATGCTGTGGCGGCTTGTGTTGTGTTTAGAGGAGCAAAACCGTTTACAAAAGATTACAGGCATTACAATATAAAAACAGTTGAAGGGCCAGACGATTATGCATCAACGGAAGAAGTGGTTTATCGACGGTATAAACGATTAATTGAAGAAAATAAAAGTTTGCCACAGCTTATAGTGATCGATGGAGGTAAGGGACAACTTAATGCAGCGTTAAAAAGTTTAGAGAAATTAAAGATTAAGAATAGTGTCACTATTATTGGAATTGCAAAAAGATTGGAGGAAATCTTTTATGCTAACGATCCTATCCCGTTGTATCTCGACAAAAATTCGGAATCATTAAAAGTAATTCAACATATCCGAAATGAAGCACATCGTTTCGGGATAAAATTTCACAGGAATAAAAGATCAGGAAATTTTATAAAAAGTGAGTTAGATAATATTCCAGGAATTGGTCCTAAAACAATCGACCTTCTTTTAACAAAATTTAAAACAATCAAAAACATTCAGTCTTCTACTTTAGATGAAGTTTCGATTGAAATAGGAAATCGAAAAGCAAAATTATTATTGGAATATTTTAATGTCCAGTAAATCAGCCGCTTGAGCATTTTGCTGGGCGCGAGAAAACATCAGTAAATTATAACATTAATTAAAGTAATTTAAGTTAATGTAAATCAGATAATAAAAGCTAATTATTTTAGAAGCTAAGTGCCGTAGAATTTAATATTTATATCCACATTATAATAGAGTACCATATATGGTTTGCCTAACCAGCTAAATGAACGTCGCAGGATTTTTAAAAACATTTAGTGTGAAAATAAAAATAAAATTCTACCAGAAAAATTCCTGGTTTAAATTCTAAGTAAAAATTATGATGTTTATAATAATTTAATTTTATTAAATCGACTATCTTTGCTGCAAATTTGCAAAATGAACGTTAACATGTATAGCCTAAATACAATTGATTTTTATACTGCCGCGAACAAAATCTCAAGCCAACAGGATACTATTAAACAAAAAACAAATCTTAGTCTAGTTTTAGGATCTGATTCTTTAGAGCAAAATGAAAATAGCGTTCAAGATACCCTGCGACACCAAACAATACAGAGAATTGATTTTTCGGCAATTGATTCAATTTTGCAAAAAAGCGAGGAAAGGGAAATACAAGAGCAGATTCAGGTTCAATTACAACAGCAGGCAGCTTATCAACGTTGGATTAATCGACAGGTAGATACATCAGAAATATTATACAAAGAATTTGGAATAGCCGGCTTTCCAATAAAGGAAAAGTTAGACAATGAATTAAGCAAACAAAACTTTTTGTATAACTTTTTATCTGTTAAGCCAGAAGAAAAGCAAGAAAGCAATATTGTTTTTGTTGAAAGACAAACAAAAACTAATACAAATTACTCAACTCAACCTGATAAACTTAAAATAATACCAAAGGACATTCAAGGTAGAATACAATTCGATTGGATAACTATATTACTAATAGCATCAGTTTTATTGCTCGGCTGGGTTCAGTTATTAAATAAAAAATACCTTTTTTCATTGATAAAATCAGCAGTTAGTTTTCAGGAATCTACAAAACTTTATCGAGAAAAGAATTCATTAATGGAAAAGGCTTCATTTATGATTAATCTTCTATTCTTGAGTAATATATCAATTTTTATTATACAGCTTTGTCTCTTTTATGAAGTAAATATTAGTTATGTAGAAAATTACATATTTTATTTAATTTTGATAGGATCCTTCATAAGCTTTTATGTTTTTAGAGCAGCAACATCTTCATTTATTGGCTCTGTTTTTTTAAAGCAAAAAGTTTTTTCTGAGTTTTTTCATAACGTAAATATTTATACTAAAAACACAGGTTTATTTCTACTTCCTGTCGTAATTACCTTACAATTTTTGTCGTATCAATACATTCCTGTTATTGTTTATTCGGGCATTTTTGTTATTGTAACCTTATATTTAATGCACATTGTTCGTTCGTTTCAAATAATTATTCGCAAGAATGTTTCTATATCATATATGATTTTGTATCTTTGTGCTTTCGAATTTGTGCCCTTTTTGATTATTTACAAAATAGTCTTATTGCGTTTATAAACAAGCATTATAAGACTTTGTAAGAAACCTCCAAATAAGTTTACATGAAAATTAAGAAGATTTTAGTATCCCAACCAGAACCAAAAAATGACAAATCTCCATATTCAGACTTATCAGAAAAAAATGGATTAAAAATAAATTTTCGACCTTTTATTCAGGTTGAGGGAGTTTCTGTTAAGGAATTTAGGCAGTTAAGGATTGATATCCTTGAACATACAGGTGTTATATTCACGAGCAGAACAGCAATTGATAATTATTTCAGAATTGCAGAGGAGCTTAGGGTTGCTATTCCGGATACCATGAAATATTTTTGCATTTCAGAGGCTACGGCCTTTTATTTACAAAAGTATATTGTTTATCGTAAAAGAAAGATTTTTTATGGCACCGGAACGTTTACTTATTTAATGGAAATCATTAAAAAACATAAAGACGAGAAATTTTTGGTTCCCTTATCCGATATGCATAAAGAAGAAATCCCCAAAAAATTAGAACAAGCAAAAATTAAATTTACAAAGGCTATAATGTATAATACAGTAAGTGCAGATTTGTCTGATCTTACTAATGTAAATTATGATATGCTTGTATTTTATAGTCCGTCGGGGATTAAATCATTAATGGAAAACTTTCCAGATTTTAAACAGAACAACACACAAATTGCATCTTTCGGTCCAAAAACAGCAAAGGCTGTTAAAGATGCCGGATTAAAAGTTAATGTTAAGGCCCCAACAAAAGAAGCACCTTCCATGACAATGGCTATAGATCAGTTTATTATCGAATGCAATAAGAAGAAAAAATAAAAAAATGCTTCTATATTTTAAAAGGGAAGGCAGACGCTTTCCCTTTTTTTATAATAATCACCAAAAATATAATAAGAATAGTTTAATTTTGAATATGCAACGTGCAGATCAGAAGCTTAGTAAGAACGAGCGACTTAAAAGTCGAAAATTAATACAGGAGTTATTTGAAAAAGCTCAAATATTTCATCAATATCCATTTAAAGTTTTATTTAGTTTTAATAATTTTGAAAAATTAAAATATCCGGCACAAATAGGGATAAGTGTATCAAAAAGGAATTTTAAACATGCTGTGGATCGAAACCGTATTAAAAGAAAAATAAAAGAATCGTACCGACAAAATAAACATTTATTGTACAATGATTTAGAAAAGTTTGATCAAAACCTACGCTTTTTTGTTATATATACAGCTAAAGCCGACATTGATTATTCTATAATAGAAGAATCAATGACTCAGCTTATAAAAAAAATAATGAAAAAGCTTAATCACGTTGAGCTGTAGCTTAATTATTCCCAAATCAGAGAGTTAAAAAAAGTTAATAATATATATATATTTAATTGGAGCACGAATTTATATGTAGCTTTGTATACCTGGCAAGAAAATTGATTTATAAACATAAACATTATGTATTTATATAAAAAAAGAAAAAAAACACTTCTTTATGCAGCAGCAATTGTTATTACTATTGTAGCATTCTGGAGTTTTAAGGATGGCGATGATTTTAAGATTGCTAAAAGCTTAGATATTTATTATTCTTTGTTTCGCGATGTAAACATATATTATGTTGATGAAACTGATCCGGAAACCATGGTAGAAAACAGCATAAAAGCTATGTTGGAAAAACTCGATCCATATACAATTTATATACCGGAAAAGGATAAAGATGATTTTGATTTTATGGTAACAGGTCAGTACGGAGGAATCGGAGCCTTAATTCGGAATAATGGCGAATATCCAATTGTAGCACAACCATACAAAGGGTTTCCGGCAGATAAGGCAGGCTTAAAAGCGGGAGATATAATTCTTGAAATTGACGGAATGCCAATGAATGACTATAAAATTACAGAAGTTAGCGACAGACTAAAAGGAATACCCCAAACGAAATTAAAATTGTTAATTGAACGACCATATTCCAGTGAGAAAATCGAAAAAGAAATAATTCGCGAGGAGATCAAAATTAGTAGCATACCTTATTACGGAGTTGTTGATGAGTCCATAGGCTACATTAGAGTTACAAAATTTACTCCGGATGTTACCGGGCAGGTAAAAGATGCTTTAAGAACCCTAAAGGCAGAACATCAAATAACATCATTAATTGTTGATATGAGAGGAAATCCGGGCGGCTTATTAAACGAAGCGCCAAAACTTTGTAACCTGTTTGTTGACAAAGGAGAAGAAATTGTAAGTACAAAAGGAAAAGTAAAAAAATGGAATCAAACATTAAAGACTACAGATTTTGCTTATGATACCGAAATTCCTTTAATCATATTAGTAAGCAGAGGATCTGCATCTTCGACAGAGATTGTCGCGGGTGCTCTTCAAGACTTAGATCGCGCAGTTATTTTAGGTCAGAAAACATTTGGAAAAGGATTAGTTCAAACCTCAATACCTTTAAGTTATAATGCACAAGTAAAGGTTACAACAGCAAAATATTATATTCCAAGCGGAAGGTGTGTTCAGGCACTTGACTATACACACAGAAATGAAGATGGAAGCGTAGGGCATGTTCCCGACTCTTTAATATCTGAGTTTACAACAAAAAACGGCAGAAAAGTGTACGATGGTGGAGGAATAACACCAGACATAAGCATTAAGGCAGAAAAACTTAGTCAGTTATCTATTAGCTTAATTGTTCAGAATGTTATTTTTGATTATGCGACAAAATTTGCCTATGAAAACCCTACTATACCAGGAATTAAAGATTTTGATATTACCGATGAAATTTATAAAGAATTTATCCAATTTGCTTTATTAGACAGCTTTAAATATGAAACTCAAAGTGAAACAGAACTACTCGAATTTGAAAAGATTGTTAAACGGGAAAAATATTACGACAGAGCGAAAGATGAGCTTGACAATCTTCGAGCTAAACTTGTTAATGATAAAGAAACAGATTTAAAAAGTTTTAAACCAGAAGTAGTACAGTTTTTACGCGACGAAATAGTGGGCAGGTATTATTATGAAGGCGGCCAAATACAAACAAATTTGAAAGATGATATTCAGTTGCATAAAGCGATTGAAATATTAAAAGATCAAAAACAATATAAATCAATACTCTCTTCTGATTTTGTAAATATAGAACAGCTAGGGATGAAAATGAGTATGCTTGACGGCAAACTTGATGAAAAATCAAAACAAAATGATAAAGCTCTCTATTGGAAATCAGCAATAAATTAAGTTTTATATATATAAAAAAAACCGAAGTATTTAGCTTCGGTTTTTTTATTTATTTTGATTCAATTAAATCCCA
Source organism: Bacteroidales bacterium (assembly GCA_027859205.1). GTDB lineage: Bacteria > Bacteroidota > Bacteroidia > Bacteroidales > UBA12077 > UBA12077. Next base: position 23,542 of record JAQIBH010000192.1, read on the forward strand.
ACGATTGCCATACAAATCTTCAAAAACAGCAACAGTTCCATAAGGTTCATTTTTAGGTTCTTGAATAATTTTAACACCTTTATTTATTAAGTTTTCATAATCTCTCTTAAAATTATCAGTATTTAAAAACAAAAAGACTCTTCCGCCGGTTTGATTACCGATTCTGCTTGTTTGAAGGTCGTTTGAGGCTTTAGCTAACAGTAAAGAAAATCCATTTGATCCTTTGGGGGCAATTAAAACCCATCTTTTATCTTTATTTAAAACAGTATCTTCAATTAAGTCGAAATAGAGCTTTTTAGTGTAAAACTCTATGGCTTCGTCATAATCATTTACTAATAAAGATACATGTGCAATTTTTTGTTTCATATGCAAAATTGTATTTTAATCTTATACCAGGAACAAATAGCTTTAAATTATTAATGTGCCTCAAGCCAATTTTCACCAATTCCCATATCCACGGTTAATGGAATGCTTAATTTAACAGCATTTTCCATTTTTGATTTCACGAGTTCCTTAATTTCTTCGAGCTCAGGTTTATAAACATCAAAAACTAATTCATCATGAACCTGGAGAATCATTTTGCTTTTGTATTTCTGCTTTTGCATTTCATTAAAAATATCGATCATGGCTATTTTAATAACATCAGCTGCAGAACCTTGAATAGGGGCATTAATGGCATATCGTTCAGCAACACCCCGAACAATACCATTTCGTGAATTAATATCATTTAAAAAACTCTTACGACCCATCATGGTTTCTACATACATTTTTTCACGAGCTGTGGCAATACTTTTTTCCATATATTCTTTCACCTTTGGGAACCCCGCAAAATAATCGTCAATGAGCTGTTTTGCTTCTGTTCGTGATATTTTCAAGTTCTGGGATAACCCAAAAGCAGAAATGCCATAAATGATGCCAAAATTAGCAGTTTTTGCTATTCGTCTTTGATCGCTGCTTACATCATTGACATTTTCTACATGGAAAATTTTGGCCGCAGTGGTCGAATGAATGTCAACATTATTGTTAAATGCTTCAATCATATTAATGTCTTGGCTCATATGAGCCATTATACGTAATTCTATTTGAGAATAATCTGCAGCAAGCAAAACGTGGTCATTGTCAGTCGGAATAAAGGATTTTCGAATTTCGCGTCCACGTTCTTCTCGAATAGGAATATTTTGTAAATTAGGATTCTTTGAACTTAAGCGACCTGTAGTAGCAACTGCTTGCTGATACGAAGTATGTATTTTCCCTGTTTTTTCATTTATAAGTTTGGGTAATGCTTCAATATAAGTTGATAAAAGTTTTTTCAACGATCGAAACTCTAAAATATCTTGAATTATTGGATGTTTATCAGATATCTTTTGCAAGGTTTCTTCGCCGGTTGAATATTGTTTTGTTTTTGTCTTTTTGGCATTTGGATCAAGTTTCATTTTATCAAAAAGTACTTCGCCCAATTGTTTTGGAGATGAAATATTAAAATGAATACCTGCATGATCAATAATTTTTTCTTCAATTGTAATTAATTCTTGATTAAGATCTTTAGCATACTCATTTAAAGCAATAGTATTAATATTAATTCCAGATCGCTCCATGTCTGCCAATACAGGAATTAGTGGCATTTCTGTGCTCTCCGAAAGATTATCTAAATTCGCTTTTTTCAATTCTTTTTCAAATATTTCTTTAAGCTGAAAAGTTAAATCGGCATCTTCACAAGCATAATCGGTGATTTTATCAACAGGAACGTTTCGCATTGATCCTTGTTTCAAACCCTTTTTTCCGATTAGCTCTTCAATACTTATTGGCTTATAACCTAGATATTGTTCCGAAAGGAAATTCAAGTTATGGCGTAAGTTGGGCTGCAATAAATAGTGAGCTATCATTGTATCAAAGATTTCTCCCCGTACTTCAATGCTATACTGTTTTAATATTAAAATATCATACTTTATATTTTGTCCTATTTTACGAATAGACTGATTTTTAAATAAATCACTGAACTCGTTTAAAATTGACCGTGCTTCATCTTTGTTATTAGGAAAAGGGATATAAAATGCAGCATTACTTTTGTGTGAAAAAGATAAACCAACAATTTCAGCTATATGTGCGTTTAATCCGGTTGTTTCAGTATCAAAACAAAACTCTGTTTGTTCTGAAAGTAAAAGAATAAGATCTTTTCGTTTATCGAGAGAATCTACTAATTGGTAATTGTGATCTGTGTTTGAAATAGCCTTGAATTCTGAAGCAGATTTTTCGATTTCCACGTCTCCAAATAAAGAACCTTGCATTACGCTTGAAGTAGGTGTTGGCGTAATGGTTTTTTTAAAAAGTCTTTGTGCAAGAGTTTTAAATTCAAGCTCTTCAAAAAGTTTAGTTAATTTTTTCTCGTCGGGTTCTTGGTAATTAAGTTTTTCGGGTTCCAGCTCAACTGGAACATCAAGTTTAATGGTTACTAATTCTTTTGAAAGCAATACTTGCTCTTTATTTTCGGCTAATTTTTCCTTTTGTTTTCCTTTAAGTTCATCGAGATTTTTGTACACATCTTCAATACTTCCATATTGTTCGATTAATTTTATGGCTGTTTTTTCGCCAATTCCTGGTGCTCCCGGAATATTATCGGAACTATCGCCCATTAATCCAAGTATGTCTATGAACTGAATTGGATCATCGATTTTAAATTTTTCCAATACTTTTTGTTTATTAATAATTTCTGCATCATTACCGCCACGGGCAGGTTTGAGCATGAAAATATTATCAGAAATTAACTGCATATAATCTTTATCGGGAGTCATCATATAGGTTTGGAAACCTTGTTTTTCGGCAAGCTTGGCTAAAGTTCCAATGGTATCATCTGCCTCATATCGTGCAACTTCGATTACAGGTATGTTAAATCCTTCGATAAGGTTTTTGATATATGGTATCGATAATTTAATGTCTTCGGGCGTAGATTCTCGGTTAGCTTTATATTCTTTATACATTTCATGCCTAAACGTGGGATAAGGTGGATCAAACACAACAGCGATGTGAGTTGGTTTTTCTTTGGAAATTAAGTCAATTAATGTGTTTGCGAAACCAAAAATTGCAGACGTATTTTGTCCTTTTGAATTAACTCGAGGGTTTTTAATAAATGCATAATAAGATCGATATATTAAAGCATAAGCATCTAATAAATAGAGATTTTTAGACATACAATAAAGTTTTTATTTAAATGAAATTTGGTTTTTATATCAAAATACCAAATTACAACATACAAATCGTAAATAATAAACAATTAGCAAAATTGTTATTTGGTATTTGATCTCCGGTCTTTGATAATCGTTAATTGTCTTCAGCAAACCATTCAGCAAAAGAAGTTGCTGTTTCATGAAGTTTTATGCTGTGAAGTTTTAATCCTTTGGGAATCTTACCTTGCAGTTTTTCGGCAAAATCTATAACCATATTTTCGCATGTTGGTTGATAATCAACAAAGTATTGTTTTTTAAACATTTGCTTATTCAAAGATTCAAGACTTTCCAGAGCTTTTTTATTTAAAATAATTGCATGATCCAACGGATTAATAATTTCTTGTTTAATAATCATTTTTAAATCGCCAAAATCAATTACCATTCCGTTTTTAGGATTTTGATCATCGTTAATAGGCTCACCAATTACCGTTACAAACAATCTGTATGAGTGTCCATGAATATTAGCGCAAGGACCATCATAGTTCCAGAGTGCATGAGCTATTTCAAAATTGAATTCCTTAGTTACACGAATCATTGACATGGCTATTTTTTTGTGAGTTATTATCTTATGCAAAGATATGATACAATTGTTGAAACTTAATATAAAAGAAAACCATTCTTAATTGTTATTAACAAAAGAATGGTTTAAAAATATATCGTAGTAATTATTCGCTAATAGTACATTGGCTAATACATTGAACAATGCTACTTAGGTTGGCATGTTTTAGAAAGTAATATGTGTTTTTACCGTCACGTTTAGAGCTTAATACACCTTTATCTTTTAAAATACCCAGGTGATGTGATGTTGTTGATTGTTCAATTTTTAATAGTTCATGAATTTCGGTAACAGTTAATCTTTTCCCATCTTCTAAATAGCTTAAAATAGCTATTCTCATAGGATGTGCTATAGCTTTTAACATGTTTACCGCTCCATCTAACTGCTCTATTGATAAGTCTTTAATTTGCATTTTCGTAAGATCAAAATTGGTTAATATACAAATGCAAATATATAAATATATTATTTCAAAAATATGATAATAGTCAGTAATTCGCACAATTACGTTTGAACATAAGTGAATTACGTTGGTTATGTACTTAATTTCAATTTAGAGTATAATTATAAATATCGTTCATATAATTAATTGCTATATTTGACGAATTAACTGTAAAATATGACTGCAACTGATAAAATAAAGGCTCCTATAAAGGATGAAATGGAAAAGTTCGAACCTGTTTTCCGATCGTCCATGCAAACAAAAGTTCCATTGCTTAATGTGATTATGAATTACATTATACGCAGGAAGGGTAAGCAAATGCGGCCAATGTTTGTATTCTTGAGTTCAAAAATGTTAAATAATGAGGTAGGAGATTCAACTTATACCGCTGCTGCTTTAATAGAGTTACTTCATACTGCTACTTTAATTCATGACGATGTTGTTGATGAGGCTTATGAACGACGCGGATTTTTTTCAATTAATGCACTTTGGAAATCAAAAATTAGCGTATTAGTTGGAGATTATCTTTTATCGAAAGGATTGTTATTGGCCGTTGATAAGAATGAATTCGAATTATTGAAAATTGTATCGGTAGCAGTAAAAGAAATGAGTGAAGGAGAGTTGTTGCAAATACAACAATCAAGGAAATTACGGATTACCGAAGATGTTTATTATGAAATTATTCGCAAAAAAACAGCAGCATTAATTGCCGCATGTACGGCATGTGGAGCTAAATCTTCTGGCGCCGACAATGAAATGGTTGAGAAAGCACGTTCGTTTGGCGAGTATGTTGGCATGGCTTTTCAAATTAAAGATGATTTATTGGATTACCAGAACAATGGTAGTATCGGAAAGCCAACGGGTAATGACATTAAAGAAAAGAAACTTACTTTACCAATAATTCATGTGTTAAAAAATGCTTCATCCTCTGATCAAAAAAGAATTTTAAGCATTGTAAAACGACATAACAAAAACAAAAATAAAGTGCAGGAAGTTATCGATTTTGTAATTGATAAGGGCGGACTTGATTACACTTCTAATAAAATGAATGAATATAAAAGCAAGGCTTTAGATATTCTCTCGGAAATGCCTGAAAATGAATCTAAAAAAGCATTAGAAGAACTTGTTAATTATGTGGTTGTTAGAAAAAAATAACCCTGCATTTATTTCAAAAACAGGACATTAATCATATAGTAAAATATTGATTGAAACCTAACAGGTTTAAAAAACCCGTTAGGCTTGTTTTTTCATATTTTTAAAGAATGCTTTTCCTTTCAGACAACAAATCCAATTCTTTTAATTTTTCTTCAGTAGGGAAGCCGTCATTATCCCAGCCTCTTGAAGCATAATATTTATCTAATAGAGGTTCAAGATTTACTTTAATTCCTTTAGAATGACCCGATTCGAATTCTTCATTAAGTAAACGTGAAGGTAGGGTATCGTCTTTTCTGCTAAATCCTTCACGTATGTTATATAATCTCTCCAGAGTCCATATTCTTTCGCCAATTTTTAATAATTCTTTTGTATCAATTTTTACACCAGTCACAACAGACATCATATTTGCATAATGTGTGGGATTTAATGCAAAACTTGTAAATATACAAACGCCCATTGAATCAATAGTGGAAATTAAATCCTGGTATAAAATAGCTAATCCAGGTTTTCCTTCATCTGAAAAACGATCTATTTCGAATGGAGTTGATAAAGCTTCAGTTGAAATTAAGTATGATTTTAAATGACAACCACCGCGGTTACTTGTAGAAAGCGAAAGGCTCATTCCGTAGAATCCTCTTGGATCATATGCCGGCAATTCTAATCCTTTAACATGCATTGCTAGTTCGGGATGGCCGAATTTTTGAGCGAGTCTCATACTACCCATCGCAATTAACTCTCCAAAACCTTCACATTTCCCTGCTAACTCTGTAAGCTTTAACATTGCATCAGCATCGCCGAATTTTAAATCACGACCAAGATCTTTTCTAATTAACTCATAGGTTTCTTCATCGAAATATCCCTTTTCTGAAAGTTCCATAGCGCAAGCAATAGTGCTTCCGGCAGAGATGGTATCAATACCATACTCATTGCAATTGTAATTGGCGTTAGTTATTTTTTCTAAATCATGAATAAAACAAGCAGCACCTAAGGACCATATTGTTTCAAATTCTGGTCCTTTACCTTCTCTCTCGGGTGTTCGTGTTAAATGTGCACAACCAATAGGACAAGCTTTACATGGTTGACTTTTTACGTAGTATAATTCTTTTATAGTTTCACCAGATATTGATTCTGCATTTGCAAAATATCCTTCTTGAAAGTTTTTAGTTGGAAAGCCACCTCGATCATTTATTGTATTTACCAATGCAGGGGTTCCGTATTCTTTTAGAGCATTTTTTGTTAAGGGAGCCTCGCCAATAAAAGTTTGCCATTCTTTTTTGGCACTTTTTAGCGTTTCTTCATCATTGAATGGAGTATTTTTTTTGCCTCTTACTACAATTGCTTTAAGATTTTTAGAACCCATTACGGCACCTACTCCGGTTCTTCCGGAATGATGACCTTTTTCATTTACTATTGAAGAAATCAGTGCACCTCTTTCTCCTGCAGGTCCAATACATGCAACACCTGCTTTGGAATCTGTTTCTTCAAGTAAGATATCAGTAGTAACATCAGTGTTTTTGCCCCAAAGTTTTTGGGCATCTCTAAACTCTAGTTTGTCTTCAGTTAAAAATATATAACAGGGTTTTTCTGACTTCCCCTCCAGGGTCACCACATCATATCCGGTATTTTTTAAATCAACACCAAAATGACCACCAGAATTAGTTTCACCAATACCACCTGTTAAGGGAGATTTGCATACAACAGAAAACCGACTTGCAGTTGCTGCATTGCTTCCATGGAGTGGCGCTGTTACAAACATTAATTTATTTTCCGGACTTAAAGCATCAATTTTAGCTGGAAGTTCATCAAATAATAACTTTACTCCAAGACCTCTGCCACCAATGAATTTTAGTAATATATCTTCAGAAATTTCCTCGGTTTTATAAGTATGATCAGTTAAATTTATTCTAAGTAATTTATTATGATATCCGCCTTTTATAGTTTTCATTATCTCTAATTTTTTGTGATTGAACAATGTAAGAAATTTAATTCCAGAAAATTTCTGATTAAAAATCTTTGTTTTTTCTGTAATGATTATGAATACATTCCTTACACCTATTTTGACTAAGAACTCTTAATTCAGGACGAAGTTTAGATGTATAATTAAATGGACAAACCTTACAAGGAATTATTCCTGCATCTAACCAGTCTTCGGTATTAAGTAACAACCATCCCATCGACGAAACAATATTTAATGGCCCGCTAGTTCCAATTCTGAACAGTTCTGGATTTTGTGTTGATTCATCAGGAGCACCAGCACACATAAGTCTCATAACAGTCATTGCGTCAGAAATGCCTCCTGCTGCTTTTACGCCTCGGTTATTTCCCATAATTTCCCGCATTATCCTCATATGCTCTGGCATTGCACCATAAGCATCCATACCGGTTGAATTTTTTATAAACTTAGCCTTTGATTCACTAACAATTTCTGATACTTTAATTAATTCTTCTTCGGTAAGTTCAGAGCTGCGCACAATAACCTTAACAATTTCACCGTCGGCAGCATCACACATTGCATTTATTTCTTCGAGCGTATATAAAGGATCTGTCTTAAATCGTCCAACATTAATTACAATATCAATATCGATATGCCCTTTGCCTTCGTCACGTAATTTGCGGCTTTTTTTAACAGTGTCGGCCGTCATTTGGGCTTTCAAGTCTATATCAACTTTTCCCAAGGGAAAATCCATTACATAGGTTTCGGCTACATCTGAACCTTTTAAAAGCAAAGGCAATCTGTCAACTTCTACCGGATTTACACATACCGATGCACACTTTAATGATTTTGCCCAATTAGCCATTTTATCTAATTTGGGACCTAAAGTATCGGCCTTTAAATCGGTAACATCAAGAAATGTCGCAATCCTTTCAGGACTAAAGCTTTTAATGAGCTTTAACATTTCATCTTTTGGAAATTCAACTAATGGAGTTTGTTTTGTTGGCATCATATTTCCTTTCGTTTAAAAAAGAATTTCAAGGTGATTAATATATAATTGTTTAAAATCCGCTTAATTAAAAATGTACGGGAAACAAAAATAGTTAATAATTAGCAAAGAATTACAAATTACAAATTTGAGCCAAAAAATCAGTAGTAAATGGAAGTTTTTTGAAAAAAAACAGAAAAAAATTATTATGGTTCAGCATTTTGTTATTTAAAGTTACAGGCATTATTCTGCAACGACTTCTTCGTTATATTTTTAAATAGCAAACGGCTAAAAGCGGATTATTTTGATTTACCGCGAGCAAGTGAAAAGAAAATGCCAATAAAACAGAGTATTGCAAAAATTAGAAATGCAGTTCTAATGCTATGAATAAATTCAGTATAATTTGCTGGATTTATTTCTGCTTTTCCTATAAATATTGAGAAAATCATCATAGCTATTCCCATGCTCGACATTTGTCCAACTAAACGCATTGTACCAACTGTTCCAGATGCAATACCGTAATATTTTTTTTCTACAGAACTCATAATGGCGTTTGAGTTTGGAGAAGAAAATAGAGCATATCCAATTCCAAAAGCAACTAGTATTGGAATAATAAACCAGATACTTGTTGTTGGCCCAATAAAAGCCATTATAAATAAACCAGCAGAAATTATTGCCATACCAATAGAAGCAACTCTTCCTGCATCAACTTTATCTGATAATTTTCCGGTAACAGGAGAGAATATAGCCATTAACAGAGGTTGAATAATAAGTATTTGGCCAGCTTCTTGAGGATTTAATCCTTTAATGTATTGTAAATAAAGACTTAATAAAAATCCTATAGCAAAAGTAGCGCTGTAATTTATTAAGGCGGCATAATTTGAAAATGCAAATACACGGTTATTTTGGAATAATTGAATATTTATTACAGGAAATTCTTGTTGTTTTTCAAAGTAAACAAAACCAACAATCCCTAAAACACCAATTAAAGTAAATAGCACTCCTTGTAATTCAGGAAGTTTGCTAAATCCGTACATCAAAGAAATAATTGCAAATCCATATATTATTGAACCCTTCCAATCAAATTTCTCTCCTTTCGCATCTGCCCATTCCTCTTTGAAATAAAGAAAACTCAACAAAATTGATATTAAACCTAATGGAACAACAAAAAGAAAGATTCCTTCCCAACCAAAAGTTTTAGTTAAAAACCCTCCAATAAATGGCCCGAGAGTAAGTCCGGCATATACAGCGGCTACAACAATTCCTAATGCTTTCCCTCGTTTTTCTCTAGGGAAAACAGATGTTATAATTGCCATTGCAGTTCCGAAAATTAAAGCGCCTCCCATTCCTTGTACAATTCGCCATAAAATAAGGATTTTTATATTAGGAGAGAATGCACAAAAGAATGAAGCAATTGTAAAAATGATTAAGCCCAGAATAAATATTTTTTTTCGCCCTACAATATCTGCCAACCTTCCGAATGGTGCAAGAAAAACAGCTGCAGATAAAAGAAATGAAGTAGCCACCCAACTCAACATTACAGCATCGGCAGAAAACTGTTTGCCGATAACAGGTAGAGCAATGTTAGTGGCAGAACTTATAAAAGGCGTTACAAATGAAGCAAACGATGTTACAATTAATGTAGCTTTTTCAAAAGATTTGTTTGATTTGTCGTTCATTGTTTACCCTTTGTTTTTTGTATCAATAATAATTGTAACAGGACCGTCGTTCTCAAGACTTACTTTCATTAATGCTCCAAATTCTCCAGTTTTTATTTTTTTACCTAAATCATGGCTTAATTGTTCAATAAATTTTTCATATAAAGGAATAGAGATTTCCGGTTTAGCGGCTTGTATGTATGATGGACGGTTGCCTTTTTTTGTTTTTGCATGCAAAGTAAACTGACTAATGGCAAGAATTTCTCCACCAATTTCATTAATGGATAAATTCATAACACCATTTTCATCATCAAAAATTCGTAGTTGAGTAATTTTATTGCTTAACCAGACAATATCTTCTATTTGATCAGCATCTTCGATACCAACAAGAACTAAAAGGCCTTTATTTATTTCTGATTTTACTTCAGAATCAATGCTTACAGAAGCATGTGTAACACGCTGTATTACCGTCCTCATATATTTCGCTTAAGTTATAATGTGCTTATGTAATGTAAAAATAATAATTTAAATGAGAAAAGGCTTAGCAATATTGCCAAGCCTTAATAACCAGTATATTATAGCTAAGTAGTGGGGGTTAGTTAAAATAAATCATTATTTAAATCTGTATTGACATCAATAGATTCAACTTTTAAATTCAGATTTTGCATTCCCGATATTTTCAGTAAATAAGGAAATTTAAAACCATAAATCTCTTTTAATCAGAAAAAATAACGTCTTATAAAATTAACTTCAAAGGAAATTAAATTCATTGAAAAACAATAAAAAACAGAGTTAAAAAAACGTTAACTTTAAAGCAAGTGTCTATAAACACAGCGGATTATGCAAATATTATTAAAATTATTTTTTTACTGCTAAGTTATTAATATTAATATTTAGTGTCTTCACAGAAATTTTTTAACAAAAAGTTTTGCAAATCATTTTAGATTTGTTTAACTTTTCAAATCAAAATTTCAAATTTGGTTCATAGAGTAAATCTAAAAAATTATGGAAAAAGACAGATTATTAGTTCCTTGGGATTTTACAGAAATAGCTGAATCTGCGTTACAGCATGCAATAAAAGTTGCAAATAAGCTTAGTAACCAGATTGTTTTAATTCATGTTGTAAAAACCCTTAAAAAGGGAGAAGAAGCTCTTGTAGAACTTAATAAAGATATAGAAAAGCTCAACAAGAAATATAAAGTGCACCTCGAGCCTCTCGTACTTGAAGGAAGCTTGTTTCACGTTATTTCTGATTATGCTTCAGAAAATAACGTTAGCATGGTGATTATGGGTACACATGGAATAAAAGGAATGCAGAAATTTACAGGAAGCTATGCTTTAAAAGTGATTGTTGGTTCTAAAATTCCGTTTATTGTTATACAGGGTGACCCAACTAAAAAGGATGTTTTTAAGGATGTTGTGTTCCCGCTAGATTATAGAACTGAAGCAAAGCAAAAACTTCAATGGGCATTATTTTTAGTTAAGTATTTTGATGTAAAAATTAATATCATTGTTCCAACTATTAAAGACAAAGCTTTAAATACAAAATTAATGGGGAATGTTCATTTCGCAGAGAAAATTTTAGATAAATACGACTGTGATTATGAATTGCATAAAATCGAAGGAAGTAATTCTGCTGAGGAATCAATAGCTTTTGCTCAAAAAATTGATGCAGATATGATTCTTATTATGACAACAAAAGGCATTGGGATTACCGATTATGTGTTAGGAGCTCAAGAGCAATATATTATTGCCAATACTGCCAAGGTTCCTGTAATGGTTGTTAATCCAAGGACAGATCTTAGTCGTTATGGGTCATTTAGCGCTACTGGAGGGTAGAAACAAAATATAAATCACAATAAAATTAAAACAAGGGGCAATGCTTCTTGTTTTTTTTATGTTTTGATATTTTTAGTTCCACCATTTCATTAAAAACAATTAATTTTGTTCCGTATTTTCGGTTCAAATAATTAAATATCTAAAGCGATGACATTTGTAACAAAAGAAAAATTTCTTTCAAAAGAATGGTTTTATAGTTATTCTTTAATAGCTATTGGTTCCTTTATTTTGGCAGCGGGATTTGTATATTTTATCGATCCTCATAATATTGTACCAGGAGGAGTATATGGTATTGGGATTGTTGTAAAAAATATGACAGCAGATTTAATGGGCAACGGAATAAAAATTCCCTTTTTTAACGAACCCTTATTTAAAGACGGTTTAGGTATTGGAATTGTAGGATTGATGTTAAATATTCCTTTAACAATTATAGGTATTAAAGTTTTAGGACCACGATTTGGTATAAAAACTATTGTTGGTTTTATTTTAACCTCAATATTAATTGATTTTTTGGATGCAAATTTTAGCGGCGCTTTAGTTGATGATGTTTTATTATCATGTGTATTTGGTGGTGTCTTAATAGGATTTGGATTAGGTTTAATTTTTAAGTCAAGAGCCACATCTGGAGGTTCAGATATTATTGCGATGATTGCAGCTAAATACACAAAAATGTCTATTGGACTATTGTTAATTGTTGTTGATTCTATTATTGTATTGTTTGGATTATTGGTGTTTAAAGATTGGAAAATACCACTGTATTCATGGATAGTTATATATATTACAGGGAAAGTTATAGATGCTACCCTTCAAGGTGTAAGTTATGATAAAGCTTTATTTATTATTTCCGATAAATACGAAGAAATTCGCGATAAAATAATTAAGGATTTAAATCGCGGAGGCACCTTAATTAATGGTACAGGAATGTATAAGGGGCTTGATAAGAAAATTATTTTTACGAATGTAACAAGAAGAGAACAGGCTATTTTACAAGACTTTATAAGGGGTGTTGATCCAAATGCTTTTATGACAGTTATTGATGCACAAGAGGTTCTCGGAAATGGGTTTAAGCCAATTCGTGAAGTATAATATTAAAGAGTCGGACCAAAAAGCTAGTTTTAAAGCAAAAACACTTCGACAGGCTCAGTGTGACAAGTTGATAAACAGAAAGTTGTCATGCTGAGCTTGTCGAAGTACAGACAACTTTTTGACTTTTTGGACACTCTTTATTTTTGTTATTTTCCTAAACTTAAATTTATAAAATCAACGTAATTTGATTGCTGATCTCCAAATATTTCAAAGGATTCACCAACAATTTTATAAGTGCTTTTTTCACCAGCAATTTTACTAAACAGGATTTGATATTCATTTTTATCTTTGTCTATCATAATGATATGAGAAAGATTATCATGAATTTCTGATGCTAATTTTGTTTGGCAAAGAGGACAAAAAAAGTTGTATTTTTCTCCGCCCTTAATTAAGAAATTGGCATTTTTTTTAATAGTATAATTTCCAATTTCAGGACTAAAATGAATTAGTCCTTTGACTCCTGTTCTGGTTCCTGTTGATAAAACAATAGATTCCTCTACATTTAAGTAGCCTTTGCATTTTGGGCAAATAAAGTTTTGATCCATATGAATACCTCCTTTTAAATAAGTTAGTATTAATTTTAACAAGGTATGTTCTAATTCATTATACGCTCTGGCTAAAATATTGTTTAGATTAAAGATGTTTAAATCGTTTACACAAGAATTATTGTTTTATTAATCTACCATTTATATCCATAATCTGAATTTGTTTTTCATGATTTAAGGTTAAATACAGTAAAAACAGATAGAATTTTACACAGGTATAGGATGAATGAAAATTAATAAGCCGTATTGTTATATTATTATTTGATTGATATTCAAAGATTTCATAAATTTATATAAATTATGTTTATTGAAGCTTGAGCTTACAATAACATATTTATTTTTAAAATGGTTATCAGATTTCTCTATTTAATTTGACTTTCTTAGTTGAATTATAATATGTGACTCATAGGCTTAAGAAAAAATTTAAAAACAATGAAACAAAAAAGAATTAAAGTAAAAGGCAAAGAAATTTCATATTATGAATCCAAAGATAACGGGCATCCAGTTGTTTTTGTTCATGGAACGTCTTCATCTTCTTCAATATTTATCCGGCAACTTATTGATTCTGTTTTGTCTTATCAGTTTCGGTTTATTGCTTTGGACTTAATTGGTTATGGTAAATCTGACGTATCAGAAAATCCTGAAGAAGATTATACAATAGCCGGCTTAAGTGATTGTTTAATTCAGTTCAGCAAGGAGCTTGATTTAAAAGATGCTGTTTATGTCGGGCATGATTTAGGAGCAAATATAATTATTGAATCATTTAATGATTTTAATAATCCCAAAGGATTGGTCCTTCTTGGCGCTGTTCCGTTTTCAAACCCAATTTCAGATCAAACCTTTTTAAAAGACGCTTTCTGGGATTTATTTTCGAAAGCAGGAGTTGATGATAGCGAAGTACATCAGATTGCAAGTTATTTTGTTGAAGAGCATACTCATTACCCGGATTTTGTCCCAGAAATCATTCGAAGCGCTGATATAAAAACCCGCGAATTTTTATTTGATTCGATAAAAAAGAGCAAATACAAAGATCAAATTGAAATAATAAATGATATTTCAGTTCCGATTGCTGTTTATTACGGTGAGTTTGATCAAATAATTAATTTTGATTATTTAAATACAATTGAGTTTCCAACTATTTGGCGAACTATAGTACAAATAATTAGAGATGTAGGACATATGTTTTTTTATGAAAGCCCCGCAGATTTCAATGTAAACTTCGAAGCGTATTTACATTTTGTTTTTAATAAATAAAATAATTGAAATTTTGCACAAAAAAGTGCAGATTATATGTAGTTTTAAGGGATGAACGAACTTAAAGAGAACGATGTTTCTTCTTTTGTTTCAAAATTTATTAATGGAACAAATCAATCTGTTTTTTTAACAGGGAAAGCAGGAACAGGTAAAACCACTTTACTAAAACAAATAGTTGATACTACACATAAAAAAACCGTAATTGCAGCTCCTACAGGAATAGCAGCTATAAATGCCGGAGGCGTAACTTTACATTCATTGTTTCATTTACCTTTTGGAGCATTTATTCCCGATAATCACATATCATCCGAAGGAGAGTTGTCCTTTCCTTTAACTACGCCCAACTTGCTAATTCGAAACCTAAAAATGAATTCGCAAAAAAAAGGATTATTGCGAGAGATGGAACTTTTAATTATTGATGAAGTAAGTATGCTACGTGCTGATTTGTTAGATGCTATTGATACAATTTTGCGTTCAGTTAGAAGAAACCATTACACTTTTGGAGGCTTACAAATTTTGTTTATTGGAGATTTATGGCAATTACCGCCCGTTGTTAAAAATCAGGAATGGAATATCCTAAAAGATTACTATACGAACATTTTCTTTTTTAATGCAAGACCTTTTAAACAAGTCGAGTTAATTTATTTGGAGTTAGATAAAATTTACCGTCAAACAGACCCAGAGTTTATTAATCTGCTAAACAATTTCAGGTTAAATAAAATTTCATATGACGATATAGAAATGCTTAATAAACAACATAAAAAGCAATTTAACTTACTGGATAATGAGGGATATATTTATTTAACAACACATAATCATAAAGCGGATAAGATTAACAAGCAAGCACTGGAAAAATTGGCAGGCAAAACTTATTCCTATAAGGCTGAAGTTGAGGGAGAATTTAGCGAACACTCTTTTCCGGTTGATGAAAGATTAGAGCTCAAAGAAGGTGCTCAGGTTATGTTTATTAAAAACGATTATTCTGGGAATCAAGCTTATTTTAATGGAAAAATTGGAAAAATCGACTCTGTGTCGGAATACAATATTGAAGTAAGTTTTTCAGACGGAACACCATCTGCGTTAGTAGAACAATATAAGTGGGAAAACAAAAAGTTTGCATTGAGTACAGAAACAAAAGAAATTGAGGAACGTATTGTTGGTACATTTAGTCATTATCCTATAAAATTAGCTTGGGCAATTACAATACATAAGAGTCAGGGTTTAACCTTCGAAAAAGCCATAATTGATATTTCACATGCATTTGCAGCAGGACAAATTTATGTTGCTTTATCGCGACTTACATCATTAAAGGGACTGGTTTTAGCAGAGCCTGCACATTGGAACGGACTCGATATAGATAAGGATCTGGCTATATTTGCCCAATCGAAAACAACTGTTATTGATGCAAATAAAAAATACAAATCAGCATCTAAACAATATCTAAATAACAGAGTATCTGAGGCGTTTAATTTTAATAAATTAAAATACGAATTACAGGAACATATTGCCACTTATAATAAGATTGCGACTAAATCTTCGAAGCAAAAGCATCTTGATTGGGCTCAAAATCTACTCAAAAACACACAAGAATTGCTTGAGGTTTCCAGGAAATTCCAAAATCAAATCAAATCATTAATAAATCAAAATAAGAATGATTATTTAATTCTACTAAAAGAAAGACTCGCAGCAGCAAAAGAATATTTTATCCCGTTGCTAAAAGAAAAACAAGAGGTAATAGAATCGCAGATTAATGTAGTTAGCAAAGGAAAGGGAGTGAAAAAATATCTTGCCGAACTAAAAACATTACAAGGAAATTTCTACAATCAAATACTAGTGATTCATAAAGTAGAGGTTCTTTGCGAGGCAATATTAAATGATAAGGAATTAAACAAAACTACATTTGAATCAATAACAAAAGATGTAAGGAAACCAACCGCAGAGGAAAATGTTAAATTGGGAAAGAAAAAGAAGGCTAAAAGTGAACCTAAAATAAAAACGGCCCTCATAACATGTGCATACTATAAACAGGGAAAATCATTGGAAGAAATTGCCGAAGAGCGTTCTTTAAATATTCGCACTATTGAAGGCCATATTAGCGACTGTGTCGAACAAGGAATAATTAAAATTAACGAACTTGTTGTGCAAGAAAGAATAGACGAAATTAAAAATGCAACAACCGAGCTCGATACAATGTTTTTAACGCCAATAAAGGAATACTTAGGCGATGATTTTTCTTATCCTGAAATCAGATTTGTAATATCGTGGATTAAATTTAAAAGTTTGGAATAAAATAATAATATTGATTGAAATATTCATGTTTTTTAGTCATTCAGATAATTTCAACAAAAAATAAATAAAATATCAACGATTAAACTTTTTTCAAAACGGTTTGTTTTCCTATTTTTACGGCTTGAATTTGAACCTAAAACAATATAAACTATGAAAAATGTATTTTTTATTTTTGTAATCGCCTTATCAATTGTGATTTTTTCATGCAAATCCAATGTTAAGGAAGATTTAAACGGAACACACAAGGTTGTTGTTAAGGAGGTTTTACAAGCCAATGCATATACTTATTTAAATGTAGAAGAAAATGATACCGAACAATGGATTGCGGTTTCAAAAACAGAGGCCAAGGTTGGGGAAACTTATTATTTTGATGAATTCATGGATATGAAATATTTCGAAAGTAAAGATTTAGGAAGAGTTTTCGAATCGGTATATTTTGTTCAGGATTTAAGAATTCAATTAGAAAAAACAACGCCAGCACAGGCAGGAATGCCAGCAGGACATATGCCTGTGGAAGGACACGAAGGAAAACCAGAAATAGAAAAAGCAGACATAGAAATTGAAATAGCTGAAGGAGCTATAACTATTGCTGAACTTTTTGGCAACAAAGAGAAATACAATGGACAAAAGGTTACTATTAGTGGGAAAGTTGTAAAAATAAATAATAATATCATGAATTTAAATTGGTTTCACCTTCAGGATGGAACTTCTGATAATGGAAATTTTGATCTTACAATAACCACTCTGGAAACAGAAGCAAAAATTAATGATGTTGTAACTTTTGAAGGTATAATAGTACTTAATAAAGATTTTGGTCACGGTTACAAATATGATGTCTTGCTTCAAGAGGCTGTTATTAAATAATTTAGCTAGTATTTATAACAAAAATATAATTTAGAATAATTCATCTCAATAAATTAATTCAAAATAAAGCAAGCCCTGTAATTTAAATAATTACAGGGCTTTGTTGTTAGCAATACTGCAAGCCTATGTAGCACCTACTTCAATTTCAGATACCAAATAAAATTGATTACAAAGTTGATGATCTTAGCATTATTGAGTTCATAATTCATTCAAAGATCTTGGCACTAATACCACCTTATATTGGCGATAACGCCATCGATATCTGATGCAGGGATTGTATAATATTGTAAAAAAATAATTTTCAGAAAGGATCGAAAAAAATGAAAGCACTAATTTTAAACGGAAGCCCGCGGCCTAAAGGATCAGTTACAAAAATATTGAGCGAGGTTTCTAAAAATTTAAAAAACAAATTTGAAGTTGAAATGGTTGATGTCTATAAATTAGATTTCAAACCATGTATTGGTTGCAGAGGATGCAGAAAAAATGAAACCGAATGCATTATGAAGGAAGACGAAGCACAGATAATCGGTCGAAAAATGAATGAGTCAGATGTAATCATTGTTGGTTCTCCTACTCATTTTAACAACATGAGTGCTCAGCTTAAATCTTTGCTCGATCGAAATGGCACTACTTTGTTTCAAGAAACTAAACCATTGCCAACTCCAAATTTAAAAGGTAAAAAAGCAATTATTGTAACAGCCTGTGTAACACCTTTATTTTTTAACTTTTTGTTAGGAATGACAAGAGGGACTATTAAAACCATTAAACTTTATCTTAAATATGGAGGAATAAAAGTAGTGGGATCAATCATAAAAACAGGAACCGAAAAGAGTACAGATTTAGATTCCGGATTAATAAAGAAGATTGAAAGATTATGTAACAGATTAGAAAAATCTGTTGCTATCGCGTAAATAGTGCATCGTATGTATTTTATAAGCGAATCTTATAAGCTAAATGAAACCAGATTGTCATAGTTTTACAGTCTTTAGCGATATTTAAAGCAAATTCGAAAATAAAATAATACTAATGAAACAACTAATAAATAAACATTATGAAAGCAATAAAAGTAACTTATGTAGTAAAACCCGAATATGTTGAGCAAAATAAAGCCAATATTCAAAAGGTAATGGACTGGTTAATAGCTAATCCTATTGAAGGAATGATGTATTCATCTTATATTCTCAACGATGGGCAAACTTTTGTGCACTTTAATGTCGCAAAGGATGAAACTACATTTAATAAATTAGAAGAGGTTCAGTTTTTTAACGATTTCAGAAAAGCCTTAAAAGAGAGCGAACCAATTTCTTCACCAAAATCTGAAAATCTAAATTTTGTAGCTGCAGGATTTAAAATTTAAATTCTATTTTAAAAGATTTGATTATGTGCATGATTATTAATTCTTTAAAAAGAGTTTACATCACAGGTTTAATACTTCAGAAATTCCGAATCTAGAGCTTATTTTAATATTGTATTTACCATTCAACTCTGAGAATGTTTGTTTAATCGAATCAATATTATTATTTGATTCAGAAATATGTGATAGTAAAATGGTTTTTAATTTAAGCGATGCAAATTGTTTTGTTAATTCAAAAGCCTGTTCATTTGATAGATGCCCAATTGAGGAATCAATTCGTTGTTTTAGAAAATATGGATATTTTCCGTTCCACAATATTTCTTTATTATAGTTAGATTCTAGGAAAACAGCATCGCATTTAGAAAATTCTTTGTTCACAATTTCATCGGGTTCGCCTATGTCGGTAAAAATACCAATGTTTTTATCGTCAAGTTCAACACGAAAACTACAAGGATCTTTAGCATCGTGACTTTTACTGAAAGAGTGAATATTAATTTCCCCGATTGTACATGTTTCTCCGGCTTCAAAAAATGTACATAAGTCGGGCTTATATCTGTCACTTGCTTTATCATAAGTTTTCTTTGTTAAAAAACCGGGTATGTTAAGTTTTTTGCTAATTACTTTAAGGCCTTTAATATGATCGGAATGCTCGTGCGAAATAAAAATAGCTTTGATCTTATTCTTATCTAATCCTGCATTTAGTAATCTTTCATTTAATTGGGAAAAATATATACCTACATCAACTAAAATTGCTTCATTCTCATTACCAATATAATAACAGTTTCCATTACTCCCGGATGCTAATGCACAAATTTCGACCATATTTTTTTCTGTAAAGAAATAAAAATATGGCAATAATTTATTATAAAATCCATAAAAGAAAAAATTGATAAAAGTGAATTTTATTACCTCTTTATCATTGTTCAGAATAACTTTTTTTTAAGTTATATACCGCTTATTTTGAAAACTACAAATATTCCGCATCTCTATGTTGTATATCCAAACATACATTCAATGCGGAAATGTAAATTTTCAATGTCTTAAAATGAAATCTAGAAAGCTGTAAATCAAAATCTCAAATTGAATACAAAAACAGTTTGGTTATGATGTTCCTTTATTTATTAAAGATAAAGGTGGATAAAAAAAGGATATAAAAAAAGTAATGACCAGTTGCTACAGCAATATGATGAAGAAATAAAAATGCTTAAAAAAGGTTATAGTTACCAACATATTTCACAAATAACCCAGACTAATAAAAATACTCTAACTAAATTAAAAAAATTGTTGGTGTAAAACATTCATTAAACTGCTATTGGTATCTTAATTATATCCTTTGTGTTAAATTAGGATAAAACTGAGCTGAAAACACTCCTAAAAAGACCATAAATAAGATTAAAATAGGATAACAATAAAAATAGGATAATATACCCAAAAACATAATACTCCTTCAAACAATTATCTGAGGTGTTTTTAATTAAAAAAGGTATTAACCTCCCCTGTAAATCAATACCCAAAAAAAGTCCGTTTATTTGATATTTACTTTAATACTTAATTTCTTTTCGTTAAACCTAAAAGTCCTGTGTTAGAAAAGTTATATTGATGCATTTAATTAATTTACGTAACTTACTAAAAATTGAAATAATTAATAAAGATGTAATAATTATTGCACAAACAGCCTATGCATTTGATGTTGATAGAGAAAAGGCAATAGAGGCGGGTTGCAATGATTATATAACAAAACCAATTGATATGAACTTACTGTATAAGTTGATTAAAAAGCATGTTAATAAATGAGAATAATATCTAAGAAAATATTTAATACCATGAATAAAAATGAACTCGAAAATAGAATTAAAGAATTAGAACTCGAGCTCAGTCGTACAAAATCAGAGGTAATATCAGGTAAGCAGAATGAACAGGCTTTGAAGGAAAGAGAGGAATTTTTTATTTTAATGTTTGAAAATAGCCCAGCAGCAATCTCCGTGATTGAACCAGATACAACGATATCAATGGTAAATAATGAATATTGCAGATTGAGCGGTTATTCCAAGGATGAAGTTATTGGAATGAGTTGGACTAAACAAGTTACACCCATAGACCTTGAAAGGCTCAAAGAATTTGACCGCAGGAATAAGATTGACTCTGATGATGTCCCTCATAAATATGAATTTGCGTTTTATAAAAAAAAGGGTGAATTAAGGCATGCAATATTGTTTACCTCCAACTTAAGCAATAATAAAAAAATAGCATCATTTGTAGACGTTACCGAGCGTAAGCAGGCAGAACGGGCACTTAAAGAAAGTGAAATAAAACTGATTAAACTTAATGCCGATAAAGACCTCTTTATTTCTATTCTCGGACACGATTTAAAAAGTCCCTTCAATAACCTTCTGGGTTTATCCGAACTATTAACAAAAAACATTCATAAATACGATATTAATAAAATAGAAAAACTCGTAAATGGTATAAATATGTCAGCAAGAAATTCATATAATTTACTGGATGATTTATTGGCGTGGGCAAGAAGTCAACAAGGCAGTATTCCTTTCAAACCACAGAATCTAAGTCTAACTGATGTTTGTAATGATGTTCTAAAAACTATTAAGCCTAATGCTGATGCAAAAAAAATCACAATTAATTATTCTACAGCAAACCATCAGAACGTCTTTGCTGATATTGATATGCTTAAAACTGTATTGAGAAATCTTGTTTCAAATGCGATTAAGTTTACAAACAACGGTGGCGCAATAAATATTACTGCCGAGCAAACACAATCAGATGTAATAATTTCGGTTTCGGATAATGGTATTGGAATTCCACCAGAAAATCTTGCAAAACTCTTTGATATATCAGAAGTACTAACTACAGAAGGTACAGCAAATGAAAAAGGAACAGGATTGGGATTATTGCTCTATAAAGAATTTGTTGAAAAGCACCAAGGTAAAATCTGGGTGGAAAGTGAAGTCGGTAAGGGCAGTGATTTTAAATTTACTTTGCCAATTATGAAAAACCCATCAAACCAACTTTGAAAATAGTATTACCGTATGCTAACAAGCAATCACCAATCATGTGGGATGTTGGGGGGGGTGTGTAATAAAAACTTACATTGTATCCTATGTTAATTTAAAAATATGTGATGAGGTAGTTATCCATATAGGGGTGCTACATAAGTAAATCTTCGATGGTCTAATTTTTTCAAAAAAATAAAAAATAAAAATTAATGCTTAAAGTTAATTGTTTTATGGTGCAATATTTGGTGCAAAATAAAAAACCACTAACAAGGGATTATCTCATAAGTGGCGTTAATATTGAGCGAGAAGCGGGTTTCGAACCCGTGACCTTCAGCTTGGGAAGCGCAGATATAAGAAAGACACATATTTTTTCCCCACACCCCAAATAGGTTTTGCTAAATTTTTTTAGAAAAAATTATAAGAATCAAAAAAAGAGACTAATACAATAGTCTTTATAATAAGATTTTTTGCAGTAAATTCCACCAAAAATTCCACCACCTAAAAATTAAACCCTGTTAAGTGTTAATTAACAGGGTTTTAGTTTAGTTGATGGTAGCCCCAACAGGACTCGAACCTGTATCTATAGTTTAGGAAACTACTATTCTATCCCTTGAACTATGGGGCCAATTAATTTCGTAAAAGTACTTTATAATTTTGATTTCATCTACAGTTTAGGAAACTACTATTCTACCCACTGAACCCTGCCTGTCTGCTGGCCATAGCCGTCAAGCTAAGAATAATATTTTAATTTTTATATGGCATTAAAACACAATTCCCCTTGGGGAATCTAAGTATTTTTTCCCATTTTTATAGTTTATTTTATGTTTAAAAG
>JAQIBH010000024.1 GCA_027859205.1 Bacteroidales bacterium
GTGCTAAAAGTATCAAGACCTGTTCCTTGCAGTACGACCCCTGCATTAGCAAAAGCAAATAATGGCATTATCAAGTAGGTTACATATGGATGTAAATTATGTTCTAATTTCTGTAAAGGACTTTGTATTTTAAATATCTGTGAGTGCATATTGTCAATTGATGCGAGCTGTGCATGCTGAAGGGCTACATCGTCTGTGTGAGGATTCTCTTCAAAATCTTTCAGATTTCTTTTCATTCTAGATGTAAAATCTTCTAAATTAATTTTACGTGAAGATGGAATTGTAAATGCAATTAAAACACCTGCTATTGTAGCGTGTATTCCCGAATGCAAAAATAAAAACCAAATAATCATACCTATAATTGAATATATAGGAATATATCTGATTTTTACCTTATTCAATATGAATAAAAGGGCAAGTAAGCCAGCTGAAATAAGCAATAAACTCCAATGAATTTCTTTGCTATAAAAAATTGCAATTACTACAATAGCTCCAATATCATCAACAATAGCAAATGCCACTAAAAACACTTTCAATGCCAATGGAACACGTTTACCTAATAAACTTAGGACACCAAGCGAAAAGGCTATATCTGTTGCCATTGGAATACCCCAACCTTCTTTTCCTAAACCGTCACCAACTGATAACATAAATAACGCTGCAGGAACTAGCATGCCACCTAACGCAGCAATTATAGGTAAAGCGGCTTTTTTTGGCGATGACAATTCTCCAACAAGTAATTCTCTTTTAATTTCTAATCCAACAAGGAAAAAGAAAACAGCCATTAAACCATCATTAATCCAATGAATAATTGTTTCAGTTATGTGGAAACTTTCAATACCAATTGTTAATTCCTGTTTAAAAAAAGATTCGTATAAACTACCCCATCCTGAGTTTGCAACAATTAATGCTAAAATTGTAGCTAAAATTAATAATATACCACCTGCGGATTGAAAGTGTAAGAATCGTGTAAATGGTTGTTTTATCCTATCAAATGGATCTTTAATTTTATCATTATGATAATCATTTTGGTAAGTCATGCAATTAAGTTTTTATGTTATTTTTTTAAAAATATTATAATCAAATTAATTTTCAATACGGTAAAAATAAATTATTGTTCTAAATTGATAAAACAAAATGTTGTTTTATATCTCTATTTTTGAAATTAGGTATTTTTCTGCCTTTTCTAATTTTTCTTGATTTCCTATATCAAACCAATAATCCTTATCATGTTGATACGCTGAAATAAGTTTGCTTTTGCTGAGTTCAAAATAAGTTGAAATTATTGAGAATTTACCATTTTCGTCTATGTTTTTAAATATTTCCGGATTAATAATATGTATTCCACTAAAAGCTAATGAAATTAGGCTTTTACAAGATTTAGAGATCTTTTTTTCTGAAGTTTTTGTGTTTTCCCAACCCGACAATTCTTGTTTTTTATTAAAAATAAAATATCTGCTTGATGTCCTCTTTCTTACAGCTAATGTAGCGAGAGCTTTATTGTTATTATGATGGTTAAGCATTTCCCTCAAATCAATATTGCTAATTACATCAACATTGTGTAAAATAAATGGTTCATTGTCATTAAAAAACCAAGATGCTTTTTTTAAACCGCCTCCAGTATCTAACAATTCATCTGTTTCGTCGGATATTTCAATTCGTATTCCAAAATTGTTTTTAGATTTTAAAAAGTCAATAATTTGATCGGCAAGATAATGTACGTTTATTATAATTTCATTTACCCCGGTATTGATTAATTTTTTAATAACCAATTCAAGCATAGGAACTCCACTAACTTTAATTAGTGCTTTTGGTGTATTATTAGTTAAGGGCTTAAGTCGAGTACCAATACCTGCTGCAAAAATCATTGCTTTCATGAGCGTTCTGTTTTTAATATTTCTTGCTCAATATGCTGTATTGAAATGTTAACGTCAAATTTTTCTTTAAGATGTTTTGAAAGATTTTCGGCACTATATACAGATCTGTGTTGACCGCCTGTGCATCCAAAGCTAACCATTAAATTAGTAAATTTGCGTTCAATATATTTTTTTACAGATTGATCTACTAAAGCAAATATATGATTTAAGAACTCATGCATTTCGGGTTCATTCTCAAAAAATTGTATAACTTCTTTGTCTTTTCCAGTCAAATTCTTAAAATCATCATATTTACCGGGGTTATGAATGGCTCTGCAATCAAAAATAAATCCACCACCATTTTCTGTATTATCAACTGGTAAAGCGCGTTTATACGAAAAACTATTTATTGTAACTGTTAGTTTTTTATTCATTTCGATTTATTTCTGCGTTTGTAATTTGATCAATAATAATTTTTAATTCGGGTAATTTATTTAATATTTTGATTTTATCTTTTAAATAAACTAAATTTTTAATTGCCAGTGGAATGCTTTCAATAAAATGACTTTTCTTTTCAATTAAACCTCGCAAACCGTATGCTCCCAATGTTTGTAATACTCTTATTAATGCAAAAGCAAAATAATATTCTATAAAGTTATTCTTGTTAATAGGAATAAATAATCGTGCAACAGAAATATAATATTCTAATAACATATTTCTGGTTTGTATTGGTATTTCTGCCTTTGCTTGAAAAAGGAGTGAGACTAAATCATATTGTAATGGACCTTTACGTCCCCCTTGATAATCGATAAAAAAAGGAAAGTCATTAACTAAAATAATATTACGAGCTTGAAAATCACGAAACATAAAATAGTTATTATCAGCTGTTAATAGATACTTTGCTAAAAGATCAAAATCAGCATTTAATTTATTCTTATCAAAACTCAAATTTAACGTATTTGCGTAATTTGTTTTGAAGTAATTCAGATCAAATTTTATTGACTGCTCATCGAATTCAGAAAATTGATAACATTTGGAATAATCAAAATTACGCCCGGCAACAATTTGTATTCTTACTAATTCGCGGATAACTATTTTATAAATGCTTAATGCCTTATCCGAAAATTGATGGTTTGTTTTATCTAAAATTAGCCACGAAAGTAATTGTACATCACCTAAATCTTGAATTAAATAAATATCATCATCTAATTTTTCTTTGTATATTATTGGAACCTTGATGTTTGAGTCTGAAAATTGATTTGTAAAATTGAGAAACGTAATATTTTCATCGAAATTAGTATTGTAAACTCCAATAGCCGATTTATCCATATATTTTAAACGATAATATATACGACTTGATCCAGAATTAAGAATTTGGCGCGCACTTTCTGGAACATTTCCACTCCAAAGTTTAAATAATTTACTTAATTTATTTGCTATGTTCGGTATTAGACTCATTTATGTAAAGAAGTACGATAAAATTACAATTATTATTAAGGCAGGAATCATATTTAATATTTTCAATTGTTTAATTTCAAGTATATTAATGCCTAACCCGATTAACATTAAACCTCCAACGCCGGTTAATTCAATTATAATACTTTCGGCAAAGTAATCGCCAAAATAACTTGCTAATATTGTTAATCCGCCTTGATATATTAACAATGGAATTACTGAAAAAGCAACACCATAACCTAGTGCTGCTGCAAGTGCTATAGCTGAAACTCCATCAAGTACCGATTTTGCTAATAATAAATTAGGTGAACCACCTAAACCTTCTTCTATTGCTCCTAAAATAGTAACCGATCCCATGCAAAATAAAAGAAATGCTGTTACTAAGCCTTCAGAAAATCTGGAATTGTTAGATTTAAATTTAGTTTTAATAGTATCACCAAAGCGATTTATATATTTGTCAATATTAATCCATTCACCAATAATTCCTCCAGTAACAATACTTATAACCATTAGGAACATATTATTTGTTTTTAATGCCATAAAAACGCCAATAAATAATGTAAACAATCCAATAGCTTGAAAAACTATAGCAATAAATCGTTTAGGAAGCTTTGTATTTATGCCTATACCAATAATACTTCCTACTATTATAGCAGCCGCATTTATAAGTGTTCCTGTCATTTAATTATATATTTCCGCTAAAGATACTAAGTTGAAATGTTAATGTTTCATAATGTTTAAAATTAATTTTGTTGTTATCCATTATTATTAATAAATTTAGAATCGAATTAATTAGTTAATATATTACACATATGAGAATTGAATTATATAGTTCCGAATATTTAAATATTGTTGAATTAAACACAACAGGCGATAATGAAAATTATATAAAGGGCGATTCTGAATCGAAGTATGCACAAAGCGAGGTTTTTAATTTGTTTGCGAGTTGTTTTGAAAATGCAAATAAACTCTATGAGTTTTTTGGAGCAACTAAGTTCAATTCTCGAAAAATTGTTCCTTTACGAAATGAGTTAAATAATAAATTAGAAGCGTTTGAAAATATTAAGAGTT
This sequence comes from Bacteroidales bacterium, assembly GCA_027859205.1. Taxonomy (GTDB): domain Bacteria; phylum Bacteroidota; class Bacteroidia; order Bacteroidales; family UBA12077; genus UBA12077. The sequence continues at coordinate 4,383 of JAQIBH010000024.1, forward strand.
TAGCAGAATTTCAAGAACATTTAAAACAAGTTTTTTTGGGACAAGAATTCGTTGATGAACTTATGGTTGAAGATAAAAACTGGATGGATAAATGGGAAACATACAGAGATAAACTAATCCAAGTAAATATAGATCTTTTGGAAATTGTTGATAAATGTATTGAGGAACAAAAAGTACTTTGGGTAATTGGATATTAAGAATAAATACTAAAAAAATATTTTTTTCTGCTAAAATTAAACCTTTAATTAAAAAATATGTCATATATTTGCATTTAATAAGAGTGGCTATTATAAACTTCATCATAATAGCAAGGTTAATAAATTAGAGTGTTAGCATCCCGAGGGGTCGGGATGTTTTTTTTATTTTCTAGGTAATTCAAAACTAAATTTAGATCCATGGCCTTCTACTGTCTCAAGCCACATTTTACCTCCTAGTCTCTCAACCAAATTTTTTGATATAGGAAGTCCTAAACCAACTCCTGTATGTTTTTTTGTATGTATTGAATTAAGCTGGGTAAACCTTTCAAAGATATAATCAGATTTTGAAATAGGAATTCCAATACCTGAATCAGAAACAAAAAACGTTAGTTTTTTATTTGATAAATTATAACCAAAATCAATAGCGCCCTTTTCAGTGAATTTTATTGCGTTGCTTAAAAGACAATCTAAAATTTGTCTTATGCGACTCTCGTCTGAGGAGATTTTAAACCGACCTAGAGGTAAAGATTTATGAGTCCTTATTGCAACATGACTGCCATTGTTTATCCAAGTTTTTTTTGAATAATTATCATGAAGCTCATCAATTAATTCATTAACACAGAATTCCCTTTTATTAATATCAATGACGTTAGCTTCAATTTTTGAAATATCAATCAAATCAGAAATTATACATGAAAGATCATTACCACGATGAATAATATAGTTAATATATTTATCTTTTTTATCAACAGGAACATCTTCTTTCTTAAGTAATTCAGCAAAACCAAGAATTGCATTCAATGGAGTTCTTATTTCATGAGAAATATTTAATATAAATGCAGTTTTTAAATCGTTAGATTTTTCTAACTTTTCATTGGAAATATATAATTCGTTTGATATTGCAGTCCTTTTTTTTATTTCATTTTTTATTAAAGTATAAATTAAGATTCCTGTTATTGAAATATAAAACCATTCCTTATATTGTTCAGTAAGATTTAAAATGTGAGAAGTGTGGACAAAAGTTAAAATAAGATTAGTTGATAACAGATGCCACGAACACCCTATTATTACATATAACAGACTTATTTTTAATGCAGGTTTCAGTGTCGTTTTCTTCATAAAAAGACTTTTTTACAAAAAACTATTCATTTAACAACGCTAAATTGAATTTGTTTCTCAGATGTGTCTTTTTTTAAAGTATGACGAATAATTGGATTCTATGTTTAAACAAAAATTATTTTAAGGAATGATTTTAGTTTGCACTAAATTTATTTAAGACAGTTAATGCCAAAAATTGTGGCTATTGAAATAATTCAGGATTATCAAATTCAATATATGGAAATAAAATAATAGGAATGTTCAATAATTTATTCTTTGTAGTACTCAGCAACTACAACTTCAATGCCTTTCTCAATGCAAAAAGAGTGTACTTTATTCTTAATTTCTTTAACTTTTGAATATGGAAGCCAACCTATCTGTATTACTTTTCTTTTACCGGTTTTTTTATAAAAAGTTATATATGTAAATCCTAATTTTACCCTAGTAATAGTTTCCCATATTATTTTATCAGGAACCTTCCGGAAAAAGCCAAATTGGTATTCAAAGGCAAAATCATCCGCATTTATGAACATTTTGGTATTATAT
>JAQIBH010000034.1 GCA_027859205.1 Bacteroidales bacterium
ACTCCAACGCATTAAATATTGAGTTAGAATGATAATTAGCAAATTTTTATAACGGACAAGACGCAGAAAATTCATCATTTACTTAGGGCTTATTAATTCATTTATATCTTAATTTCGAAACAATCTTTAATTGATTTCCTTTAATCAAACTTTTTCCATTTACCTTGTAGTCGCAATACTTGTTCAATTACATCGCGCACACAACCTCTTCCGCCCGGAAATGTAGAAATATATTTTGCAATTGCTTTAATCTCTTCAGCTGCATCCGACGGGCAAGTTGAAAGACCAACCATTTGCATAACCTCATAATCAGGCAGATCGTCACCCATATATAAAATCTCTTCCCTTTTTAGTCCATGTTTAAAAGAAAAATCCTCCAAATCTTTTACTTTATCTCTTGATTTCATATAAATATCAGTTATACCCAGATATTGAAACCGCTTTTTAGTGGCTTCGGAGCTTCCTCCTGAAATTATACCCAAAATATAATCTTGTTTTAATGCATACGCAACGGCATATCCATCTTTCATATTAACAGACCTTACGAATTCACCATTAGTATCAAGAATAATTTGTCCATCGGTAAATACACCATCAATATCGAATACAAACGCTTTAATATTTTGAAGATCTTCTTTGAAATTTGCCATATTTATTTACTTATTTTCCTTTTTCTGATTCAATGTAAAAATACTATCACTTAAAATTCTATATATTTTTTCAAACTCAGGATTATTTTTTAACATTTCTAAATGTTTATTAATAACATTTTGATCATTTCTAATTGCTGGTCCGGTTTGAGCTTTTATAGGATCATTATCAATTGCTTTTTGTGCTGTTTCTGTAATTAAAGGTTTTAGCAAATCAAAAGACACTCCAGATTGACTTAAAATTTCAGAAGCCTGAGAATACATATGATTTGCAAAATTACTAGCAAAAACAGCCGATAAATGCAACCATTTCCTTTCTTTAGAATTAATTAAATGTACACTATTACTTAGACTATTTGCTAGATTAGAAAGTTTATTTTCTAACACTTTATTGCTGGATTCAATGCAAATTGGAATATTTGAAAAATCAATATTTCTAGATATTGAAAATGTTTGCAGGGGATAAAACACTCCGTAATTTTTAAAACGTCCTTTAAAAACATCTATTGAAATACTACCAGCAGTATGTACTATTACTCCATACTTTAGCTTTATATGTTTTATTATCTCCTCAATAATCTCGTCTTTAACAGCAATTATATATAAATCGGCTTCAACCGGAATTTGATTAATTTCATTAGTATAATGAGAATCAACTTTTAATGCCAATGTTTTGGCCGCTGGTATAGTTTTACTATAGACACATTTTATTAGAAATCCTGCCTTTTTTAATGCAATCGATAAATGGGTAGCAACATTTCCAGCTCCAAGAATTACAATTCCATTTTCGAAATCACTATTCATATTTATTTGATTATTTTTAAATATATAAAATTAATCGAAAATATTAAGCTTTCAAACCAGCGTTTAAATAAAAAAGCCCCTTTTCTTTCGAAAAGAGGCTTCTTATACATTATAATATATTAGAAACAGTACCTGTTCTCTTCTATTATTTTATCAGCAATTCTTCTACGAGCATCTTTAACATTTACTCCGGCAACCTTTGTATAAATTTGAGTTCCTTTTAATAATTTATCAGTTAACTCTTCATCATCAATTGAATAAATAGCATCTAATGCGTGCTTATTAATCAAAGATGCAGTTTCAAAGATATATACATCAAGCATATCCTTATATAAATTAATAATCTCTTCCGGTTGTACAGACTCAGCTTTCTGGATACGCAACATTGTTGATTCAGCTACATAAACATTCATTAAAATATCCGAAATGCTATTTAGAACTTCTTGCTCATGAACTAATTTGCGGTCAAATTTATTAACAGCAACTTCCATAAGCATTACAGCAACGTTTTTGAAGTTTTCAACGAAGAAAGATTTATCTTCATAATATCCCTTAGATTCAAATGAATTATTAAGATTATCTAATCCAGCAATAATTTCTTTTGCTTTCTCGAATAATGGAATATGATTCTTCTGTCCTCTTTTAATAATAGTATCGCTAACAATAATTCGGTTTACTTCATTTGTTCCTTCAAAAATACGATTAATACGAGAATCTCTGTATGCTTTGTCAGCTGGCATTTCTGCAGAGAAACCCATTCCACCCATAATTTGAACCATTTCATCAACAACATAATCTAAAGCTTCTGATCCAAACACTTTCATAATTGCAGCCTCGGCACCATACTCTCCAAATGCACCCATTACAGCTCTACCGTAATCACATCCTTCTTCAGCTTTATTGATTTCAATGGCATTATCTATATCTTTACTTACTCTATATACAGCACATTCAGTAGTAAAAGTTTTAATTGCTTGTTCTGCTATTTTAAACTTGATTGCTCCAAAATTGGCAATTAGAGTTCCAAACTGCTTACGTTCATTTGCATAATTAACAGATTGAGAAATAGCCCTTTTAGCAGCGCCCAGAACATTACCACCTAATTTTATTCGGCCCATATGAAGAATATTCAATGCAATTCTAAATCCTTCTCCACGTTTACCTAAAAGATTTTCAACAGGAACTTTTACATCGTTATAAAAGATTTGTCGAGTTGATGATCCTTTAATCCCCATTTTCTTTTCTTCAGGGTTTAAAACAATACCATCCCAAGCTTTTTCTACGATAAATGCACTATATACACGATCATTATCGATTTTCGCAAATACAGTTTGAACATCAGCAAAACCACCATTAGTGATCCACATTTTTTGTCCATTCAAAATATAATGTTTTCCATCTTCAGATAAAACAGCTTTTGTTTTACCAGAGTTTGCATCAGATCCTGCACCTGGCTCCGTTAAACAATACGCTCCTGCCCATTCACCAGTAGCAAGTTTTGTTAAATATTTTTGTTTTTGTTCGTGATTTCCATAATAAGCAATTGGTAATGAACCTATTCCTGTGTGTGCAGAAAAAGCAACAGCAAACGAATTCCCAGCACCCATTCTTTCACTAGAAAGCATTGAAGTAACAAACGATTGCCCAAAACCATCGTATTCTTCTTCTATTGAAACTCCCAAAAGACCTAATTCTCCCGCTTTTTCAAGTATACTTCTCATTAGTCCTTCTTCTTGAGAATCAATTCTATCAAGATTAGGGAATACTTCTGTTTCCAAAAAATCATCGCAAGTTTGTGCGATCATCAGCTGTTCTTCATCAAATTCTTCAGGTATAAAAACTTCGTTAGCTTTAGTTTTCCTTAATAAAAATTCACCACCTTTTATGGTTAAATCTTTTTCCATCTTATCTAGTTTTAATTTATAATTCTAAGGTTTGTTCTATAAGTTCTGCAATATCGTAATTTTTTATTTCTTCTTCTTTATTTTTATATTTTAATCCATCAGTCATCATTACCATACAATAAGGACAAGCGGTTACAATGATATCGGCATTTGTTTCAAGAACATCTTCTGTACGTTCAATAAAGACTTCCTTATCACCTTTCTCTGCCTCTTTAAACATCTGTCCTCCACCCGCACCACAACATAAAGCCTTGCTTTTGCTTCGTTTCATTTCAACTTTCTTAGAGGGAATTGCGTCTAGAACTTTTCTTGGAGCATTATATTCTCCATTGGCTCGTCCAAGATAACAAGGATCATGATATGTTATTGTTTTATCTTTAAATAAATCGTTCTCTATTTTAAGTTTACCTTCAGCAATTAACTGTTGTAAAAATTGTGTGTGATGTAATACTTTGTAGTGTCCGTCATACTCAGAATACTCATTCTTTAATGTATTAAAAGCGTGTGGATCACATGTAATTATGTTTTTAATTTCGTAAGAATTCAATAATTCAATGTTGGACATTGCCTGCATTTGAAATAACATTTCATTACCTGCACGACGAGCAACATCACCACTTGATGATTCTTCGATTCCTAAAACAGCATAACTAATATTAAAGTGAGTTAATATCTTTACAAAAGCACGTGTTACTTTTTTATATCTATCATCGAAAGCTCCAGCACTTCCCACCCAAAGTAAATACTCAGGTTTTTCTCCCTTTGCAAAAAGATCAGCCATAACCGGAACTTCAATTTTCTTTTTACTTTCTATCATAACATTCTAAATTCCGAGATCCGAGTTCCGGTCTGCTTTTTTAAATCAATATAAAATTTGTTCAATAAACTAACATTATACAAACTACACTTTGGTATTAACATACAGTTCGTCAGCCCACAACATACGATCATCTTGTGCGAATTGCCAAGGAGCACCATTATTTTCAATATTACTGAAAATAGCATTTAACTCTCCCAGAGCTGCTGCTTGTTCCATAACTATATATCTTCGCAATTCAATTATTGACGAAACCTGATCAATATTAACAGGACAAACATTAGTACAAGCATTACATGTTGTACAAGCCCATAGTTCTTCAGCAGAAATATAATCGAATAATGATTTCTCATCAGAAAAATCAATTTCATTTTTATCGATATTTTTTCCAACAAGCTCAAGTCTATCACGAATATCCATAATTACTTTACGTGGAGAAAGCAATTTGCCAGTTAAATTAGCTGGACAAACAGCTGTACAACGACCACACTCAGTACATGTATACGAATCCATCAAATGTTTCCAATTTAATTCTTTCACATCCTTAGCACCAAATGAAACTTCTTCTGCATTTTCGTCAATTAAAGGTTCCTCTCCTGTTAACATACTTTTTACTTCAGCTGTAATTGATGGCATATTAGCTAACTTTCCAACAGGTTCCAGTTTCGTGTAAAACACATTTATAAATGATAAAAACACATGAAAATGCTTAGAGTAAGGAATATAATTTAGGAATACCATTATTCCAACAATGTGTAACCACCAGCAAGTTCTGTCTATTAATATTAATGTTTCATTTGGTAAGTCATTTAATATTGGAATGAAAAATGAACTTAAAAAAAATGAACCAACTTCTTTGTAATGTTCAGCACCTCGCAATTGAAGTATGGTATCAGAAGCATTCATAAAGAATATTGACATCATTAAAACCACTTCTGTTATTAATATAAGATTTGCATCTAAACGAGGCCACCATTTCATTTCAGGTTTCCAGAATCTGTCAACACGTAAAATATTTCTTCTAACTAAAAATACTAAGCAACCAACTACTACAAGAAGGGCAAAAATCTCAAATGCACTAATTGCAATAGGATATAAAAATCCAAAAAATGATAATGCTCTATGTGTTCCAGCAATACCATCTACCATTACTTCCAACATTTCAATATTAACAAGTATGAAACCAGCGTATACAAGAATATGCAATATGCCAGAAATTGGTAATCCCATCATTTTTGACTGTCCAATGGCAACTTTTAAAACAAGTCCCCATCTTTCCTTCTTATTGCCCTTAATATCAATGCTTTTCCCGAGTTTAATATTTCTTGAAATCTTCTTAACATTCCAAGTAAAGAAAGCAATTGCTCCAATCCACAATAAAATAAATATTATACTATTTATCATCGTATTATAGTTAAAAAAGTAATAATCAGATGCCTAAGTAAAGATTTATTATTAGAAAACAAATTGTAGGAAACTAAATATTGTATTCAAATAATTTGTTTTCTAAATTACTCTTGACACAAGTTATAAACAACAACATGACAAAGACAAAAGGTTAAATTCTTTTGTCTTTGGTTTATATTATAAAATATTAATTATTTTATTTCTTTAACAGCTTCAATTAAATCTGGTAGAATCTTTGCAGCATCACCAATTATTCCATAATCTGCAGCTTCGAATATTGGAGCATCTTTATCTGTATTTATAGCAACAATACATTTTGATGAACTAATACCAGCTAAGTGCTGTATTGCTCCAGAAATACCTGCAGCTATATATAAGTTAGGTGCAATAATTTTACCAGTTTGTCCTGTATGCTCATCATGAGGTCTCCAACCTTCGTCAGAAACAGGACGAGAACAAGCGGTTGCAGCACCTAATAATTCTGCTAACTCTTCAATTGGAGCCCATTGATCACCAGATTTCATTCCACGACCACCAGAAACAACAACTTCTGCATCGTTAAGTAATATTTTACCTGTTTGCTTTTGAACATTTGAAACTGTTGTTTTGAATAAATTGTCACTTAATGTAGCTTCAAAATTCTCAATGCTAGGAGATTTAACATTTTCTTCGAATTCGTATGAATTTTGTGCTAAAGTAAGAATCTTAACATCGGACTTTATCACAACATTAGAATATGCTTTACCTGAATATACTTTTTTGAAAATTGTAAAAGGCTCAACGCTTGCAGGTAATTTACTAACACCTGCACCTAAACCCGCTTTTAATTTTACCGATAATCGTGGAGCTAATGCTTTACCCATATTATTCTGAGCAATAACAACTACACTTGCACCTTCTTTTTCAGCTACTTCAGCAATAACAGAAGTATACGCCTGATTATCCAAGTTCTTTAATTTATCATTGTTTACAGATACTATTTTATCTGCAGCATAATTACCCAGTTTTTTAAGTTCATCTTCTTGAACATCGCCTATTGAAATGGCAACAGTTTGGGTATTTAACATTTCAGCAATTTTACTTGCGTACGAAACTAATTCAAAAGACATTTTCTTGAATTTACCGTCCCAATTTTCTGTAAATACTAATACTGACATATCTTATTTTATTTAATTCTTAATTAAGTTAACTTTAACGTGCAAGACCATGTCTGCCAATAGGCGGACGGCGGGCTGTTGATTCCTTATTTATATAACCTTTGCTTCGTTTTGAAGTAAGTTCACCAATTCTTTAACATTTTCAGGTTCAACCATTTTACATGCTGGTTTAGGCTGTGGTAATTCAAAACTAACTATTTCAGTTAATACCTCTACCTCAACAGGAGCAATAACATTTAAAGGCTTTTTGCGAGCCATCATAATACCACGCATTGCGGCAATCATTGGTTCTTTTGCAATACCTTTTTGCACGATTATTACAACAGGTAATTCAGAAGCTATATCTTCTGTTCCTCCATCTATTTCACGTGTTATTTTAACTTGACTATTTTCAATATTCAAACCTGATACAGCAGAAACTGATGGAATATCCATAAATTCAGCAATCATTCCACCTACAGCAGAACCATTATAATCAGCAGATTCAATGCCATTAAAAATTAAATCGAAAGGATTGCCTTTTAAGTACTCTGCTATTTGAGCAGCTACGTAATATGCATCTTTTGGTTCAGCATCTATTCTTACTGCATCATCTGCGCCAATTGCTAAAGCTTTTCTGATTGTTGGTTCCGCATCTTTACCTCCTACAGTAACCACTGTAATATTATCAATAGAATTTGCTGCATCTGATTTAAGTTCCATAGCTCTGGTCAATGCTAGTTCATCCCAAGGATTAATAATCCACTGCACTCCGGTTGTATCAAATGCTGTATTATCGTTTACAAACTTAGCTTTTGTTGTAGTGTCCGGAACATTACTTAAGCAAATTAGAATTTTCATTTAATCTTTATTTAAGTTAATAATTAAATTTCTTTATCTCTTTTTAAATCATCGTTCGAAAGAATAAAAAGATTTAAAACGCTATAATTAAACACCTTATAATGACTATAAAATTTCAATTTTAGATTAGTCCAAAATATGGTCAGATTACAAGTTGGCAAATATAAAAATAAGTGTTTAACAAAACAAGATTCCAAACTTACTAATAATTATGTAAATATCTACATATAAAAAGATTGATATTTATCAACAAAAAATATTTTGGAATCAGTCTAAAATATATTACTTAAATCTGTAGTAATATTTCATAACAGAACTATATTCTTTATCTTTTAGTATATCAGAAAAATTACCAACATTACTTTTTAATTGTTTTGCATTTTGTTTATTATATTTATGAAGAGTTATTAAATTTATATTTTATATAATAAGAGATAGATGAAAATACGGAATTTATTAAATTCATTAGGTCCTGGATTGTTGTGGGCCGGTGCCGCGATTGGAGTTTCACATTTAGTTCAATCGACCCGAGCAGGAGCTATCTATGGATTCCAGTTAGTAGCAATTATATTATTAATAAATTTATTTAAATATCCTTTTTTTGAATTTGGACCCAGATATGCATCATCAACTGGAGAAAGCTTATTGCACGGTTATAAACGATTAGGGAAAGGAGCACTTATCTTATACTTGATCCTAACCATTGCTACAATGTTTACCTTACAGGCTGCAATAACTGTTGTGACTGCAGGTTTGTTTTCTTATATTTTCCCAAATTCACTAAATATAATGACTTGGGCAGCATTGATTTTAAGTATTGCTACAATTATAGTAGTTTTTGGGAAATATTCTTTTCTTGATAAAATCATAAAATACATTATTATAGTTTTAGCATTATCAACAATTATAGCAGTTGTTTCCGCATTTACAAAAGGATTTAATCCTAAACCAGAATTCACACGAAATTTTAATTGGGATTTTGGAGATATTGCTTTACTCATAGCTTTTGCAGGATGGATGCCTTCAGCAATTGATATTTCTGTATGGCATTCATTTTGGTCATTAGCCAAACGAAAAGCTGGCAAGCATATCCCAACAGTTAAAGAATCATTATTTGATTTTAACGTAGGATATATTGGCACTGCCATTTTATCAATTGGCTTTTTGTCTCTGGGAGCTTTGGTAATGTATGGTTCTGGAGAATCATTCTCAAATAATGGAACTGCTTTTGCGGGACAATTAATCAGTTTATTTACGTCCAATCTTGGAACTTGGGCGTTTGCTTTTATTGCAATTGCTGCCTTAACTACTATGTCAAGTACTACTTTGACTTGTTTAGATGCTTATCCAAGAGTTTTAAAACCCGCAACAGAATTACTATTTCCAAAACTGAAGAAAAATGATAATGAAAATTGGAATTGGTTATCATGGTTTTGGTTAGGAATTTTACTTACAGGAACAATGCTGATTATTTCTTTTTTCTTGAAAAGCATGAGCTTTTTGGTTGATTTAGCAACTACCTTATCATTTCTTACCGCACCAATATTAGGATACTTAAACTTAAAAGTTGTTACTGGAAAAAATGTCCCTATTGAATATCAACCTAAAAAATGGTTAAGAATTTTATCTTGGGTTGGACTAACTGTATTATCGGGATTTAGCATTTACTATATTGTCTGGAAAATATTTTTAGCCTCGTAATCCAAAACTTTCACTATCCAAAACCTGGTGAAAAGAGACAATAAAAAAAGAGTGAATCAAATACATGATACACTCTTTTTTTATTATTAACGTCAGTTCGATATAAGAATACGACTAAACAGATGATATTAAGACTCTTTATTATTTTAGGCATCAAAGTATCAAGATATGAGTATCAAGATTCAAGACAAAATAATCTATTTCTT
>JAQIBH010000193.1 GCA_027859205.1 Bacteroidales bacterium
TCTTTCAGATTTGCAGTCACCCACAACACCCTTGCCAATCGCTAATGCTTCCTATCAACTCGGCGCATACAGAGACTTACACTCTGTCAGATTATTACCATGCCCGACATACTAAAAAAAACAGCCTGCAAAAATGCAGGCTGTTTTCTAGTGTAAAATATCTTATTGATTTTAATATTCCACAGGAATATCTCCAATTATAGTTCCTGTACCATAATCAACATTCATATTATAAGCTTCACCAGGAACAAAGGTCTTGGATCTTTCGTTTACAAAATAAGAGGACCAGTAATAATAAGTATTTGGCCACACAAATCCACTAGGAGAAATTGTGTAAACATTCTCATTCGGTTCATGCTCAGGATAACCTGAACCTCCACTGTTAATATTAAGAGAAGACTCATCTACGGGCCAATATGGAATAGCATAACTCGAAGTATTTTCCCCGTTAAAAGTAATATTTGCCCCTCCTCCTCCTTCTAAGGACGTAATAAATATACTGAAATTAGTCCAAGGGTAATAACCTTGTCCAAGATACCCAAATTCCAATCCTGTTATAACACCGGTTTCAATAGTTAAATACTTAACCGAAGCATTCCAAAGCTCATTTCCAACAGAGTACCATGGCTGCTCAATAGTAGCAATAACATTACTTGTATTTGGTATAACCTCTGCTGGTTTATATGGATTAAAAACAGTTCCATTAGCTGTTGTTGTAACTACTGTATTACTAGTATCCCTAACTTTTAATGTTTGATTATACTGTAAGGTCGGGAAATTCATTTTAACAGATGTTCCATATTCTTTAACCGGGAACGATATTGAATAATAGCCTTCACTATTTGTTGTTGTGCTTGCGAGAATTTTATTATTATTGTCCATCGCATTAATAGTTATGCCCTCCGGATGTTCAGATTCAGGTGTTGTTAAGTCAATTTGAAGACTAACAGTTCCATAAATATGGGCTGCGTCATCAGTAGAATTTAGTTCAAAAACCATATATTCTCCTGTTGAGCGATCATCTGTATAAATGTCAAAAGCGCCATTATATAAAAAATATCCTTCTTTGCTTATATTTATTCTTACATCTTCTTGATCGCTCAAATCATTAAAGTACACCAATCCTGAAGAATCTGTGTCTAATTCCAGCGCTTCGCCAGAAGCAACAATTGTTACTGTTGCGCCATAAATAGGAATTTCTGTTCTTTCATCCTGAATCTTAATTGACAATGAAGACTTTTGTGAAAGTTCCATGAGATCCATTTCGTTAAGTCCTTCTTCTGTACAACCCAGAATGAATAATCCTATTATGAATAATGGCACTAATAAATATCGTGTTTTATTCATATTTAGCTTTTTTTAATTAATTCATATACTTTTCTTACAATAAGTAAATCATATCCTACTATTGTATCTCTCTATCTCTTAAAATACCAGTGCCATAATCACCGTCTATTATGCGAATCTCTCCCGGTTTTAAATCACTAACATATGTTGTAAATGATGGAGAATTAGAACTAGTTTGATTTGCATTATCAAATACTGGATAACCAGATCCCTGATTATGATAAACTGCGTTCCAATCATATACAGAACCACCTTGTACACCAATTCTAATCACGGCTCCACTTCCTTCAAACAGAGATACAACAGTAACATCTACAGAATCGGCAGTATACCCGGATCCATAATCACTAAAATCAATATCAGAAACTTCACCATCACTATTTATATCAACATTATTAATAATTGCTGTCTCGTCGTACACTTCGCTATTGCTAATATAAGCATAAACAGAAGGCACCCATGGAACACTAAGAGCGCTTCCTATTGGATTAAATAAGGTATTTATTGTTTCGATTGTAGGAAAAGTTTCCGGGAAATCTGAATCTCCTTCGTTACCATTGATAGCTATTGTTTGATCTAGCTCAAAAGTAGGATATTTCAATTCATAAGAAGCGCCATAATTATCAGCAGGTACTATAAATTCATAGTTTCCATTAGCATCAACAGTAGCAACAAACTCTACCGAAGAACCATCAATATTACTTAAATATGCATAAACATTCGCTCCTTCTGTTGCAAATTCTGTTTCATCGTTTGTAAGATCTGTTTCTATTTCAAGCTTTCCTTTAATGGTTGCTGTATTCTCCGTAAGCGAATAAAGAGCTACATTAGCAGTATACTGACTCTGGCGATAATTATCTGTTGAAATATTAATCGATGTATATATTTTTGCATAATCGGCTTTTTCAACACTTATTAGAACATTGCTTGCTATTTTAACTTTTGTAAAATATGCAATCCCTAAATCGTTTGTTGTTATAGTTTCTTCAGTTCCTGCCATTATCATTTTAACTTCTGCATTTGCAAGACCTAAATCCGAAACAACGTCATACACATATACTGACACATCAATTGTTTGTTGTGCGTCAAGAGCGTCTTTCTCAGTAAAATCGTCTTCACAAGCTGTAAATAATACTCCTACTATCATCGATAGTAAAACCAATTTTTTAATGATATTCTTTTTCATAATTTTTAAATCAATCCTGTCCTAAACGTTTGTTGAATTGATAAATATATCTCTGAGCTTATTATATTCATTGATTAAGTATCATTTCAGGAAAAAGAACCCCTTGTATTGATGTTTTAATTTTAG
>JAQIBH010000195.1 GCA_027859205.1 Bacteroidales bacterium
TCTTTCAGATTTGCAGTCACCCACAACACCCTTGCCAATCGCTAATGCTTCCTATCAACTCGGCGCATACAGAGACTTACACTCTGTCAGATTATTACCATGCCCGACATACTAAAAAAGCTGTACACAAATTGTACAGCTTAATAAACTTTGTTTCGTCCTAAAATAAGTTTTCATAAATCTACTTATTTATGAAAAAAAGGATTCAATTTTATAACATTATATCTTATTATAATAATTAATTAATTCTATCATCTTGTTTTCATTCACAATTATAATAAATTTCTTTTTCAGATAATCATGAAAAGGCTTTTTATCAGACAAAATATCAAGAAAACTTCCTTTGGTTTTATTCATTAAAACGGCTGGTCCAGAACCCTTTTTTATGTAATATTCCTTAATAACTGATGATGTAGGTGCAGCATCAGAAGTTCCAAGAATCTTGTTAACTCTATAATCCTGCTCATTAGACCTTATATACCTTCTCTTAAGTAATTTGCATTCGCCATTTGCTATCACCTCAAAGTATCCGGAATAAATAAGATCTTCGCTAAGTACATAATCAGAATATATAAATTTTTGTACCCCAATAGAAATAATTTTTACCGATGACGGTTCTATTATCGATTTTAATTCAATTTGATCAGTAAAAATATTATATCGATAAAGATATCCATTAACATTCCTATCATTTTCTAATTGGATTAAACCTCCTTGCCATTCCTCATTTAAAAAGTAATTTACATTACTTAGTTTAACCTGTTTCTGGGTAAATGGTTCGATGGTTAAGCTATTTACCGACTCTTTATTGTTCAAATAACCAGGTCCTTGACCTTTAGCAACAATAACAGAACCTAACATTACAATTATTAAAAGTGTTCTTTTCATAAGGTTTGTTTCATATAATTTCATTTGACTACTAATTTTATTATAAGTTTAATTAAAGTTAATAACTTGTTTAGATGACTAGTTTAAAATAGATTTAAAACTCACAAATTTCATCATTTTTCCACGAATAGCATCATTTTTTAGTCACCCGCATTTAATTCTAGGTGAAATTTTAGACGTGCAAATATAAGGCATTGTAATTATTAAACACAAAAAAATCAGTCACAGGAGAATATTACTCAGTGAAATAAATCATATTTCATAAAAACCCCGAAATTATAATCCTATTGCTTTTAAGAAAGCTTCTTCGTTTGGCTCTCGTCCCAGAAATTCTTTGACAATCTCCATTTCGTCAATAGTTGCACCACGTTCAAGAACAATTTTTCTTAGTTTTAGTCCTATTTCTTGATTCATAATTCCGTTTTGCTCAAATACAGAAAACATATCATCGGCAAATACTAATGCCCACAAATAACTATAATAACCCGCTGCATAACCATTTAAATGCCCAAACCCTGCTTCAAAATGAGTTCCTTCCTGAAACTTATATAATGTTATTTTATTTTGCAATTCTTGAACAAGCTCTGTAGTCGATTTTGATCCATTTGCATCATATTTATCATGAAATGTCATATCCAATGTTCCGTAAAAAATTTGCTGCAATACATGCAAGCCTGATCCAACATTTTTAGCAGCAAGCATTTTTTCATGTAATTTCTTTGGCAGCACCTCTCCTGTTTTATAATGTTTCGCAAATAAAGATAATGCATTGTAATCCCAAGCCCAATTTTCAAAAATCTGCGAAGGCATTTCAACAAAATCTCTTGCCACACTTGTACCTGCCTGAGAACCTAGTTCGGCTTTTGTAAGTAAATCATGCATTAAATGCCCAAATTCATGAAAAAAAGTTTCAACATCATTATGTGTCATTAATGCTGGAACATCTGCCGTTGGTTTTGGGAAATTACATACCAGACTTGCAGTTGGAAGTTGATACTCATCTCCTATTTTCTTTCCAGGGATCATTCCAAAACAAGCTGCGTGATTATATTTATTTTTACGAGGATATAAATCCAAATAAAAACGTGCTATCAATTTATTGTTTTCTTTTACTTCGTAAAAAAGAACTTCGTCACTCCAAACCGAAGGATTTTTCACTTCCTCAAACGCAACACCATAAAGATGTTGAGATATTGTAAATAATCCTTGTATAACATTTCCAAGTTCAAAATACTCCTTTAATTTTTGATTATCTAATTCGTACTTTTCCTTTAAAAGAATATTGTTATAAAATGAAGATTCCCATGATTCAATACATTTTACTGAATTATCACCTAAATAATTGCGCTTTACTTCCAAAAGCTCCTTATAATCACGCTCCGCTTTTACACGAACCTTAACTTTCAAGCTATTTTCAAAAGCCCACACATTCTGCGGATTTTTAGCCATTCTGTTTTCTATTCTGTATTCAGCAAATGTTTTATATCCAAGTAGAACAGCTTTATTTTCTCTCTCAATTAAAATTTGTTTTAAAATATCGAGATTTTTATCGGCTGCAGTATTTTTATGTTTCCTTGCTAATTCTTTACGTGCTTCATCCGATTTTGAATATTTCATAAAAGGGATATAAGACGGTTGCTCCATACTGATTTTATACGATCCATTATCTTGTAGATGCGTCTTTTTATAATCCTCTGGTAATCCATTTATTTGATCTTCTGTAACTATTAAAAAATCCTCGTGAGAACTAATATTTGTATCGAACTGAATTCCTAAGTCAGATAATTTATCCTGAATTATTTTCAACTTATCTCGCTTATCTTTTGATAATGCGAAACCATTACGTTCAAATTCCTCAACCGTTTCTTTCAAGAATTTCTTATTCGCTCCAACTAACACATTTGCTTCTTTTGTTGATTCATATTCTTTTATTGCTTTATATAAATCTTCGTTTAACGAAATCTCGTTGAAAAACTTACTAAAGTCAGCAATACTCTCCAAGCACTTGTTTCTTATGTCATCATTGGGATGAACATAAGCCAAAAGTGAAATTACTTCGTTTACTTTCATCAAATCATTGAAAATATCATCTAAAGTTCGCATGGTATTTTCGAATGATTTATCGACATTATTAATTGCAAATATTACATTCAATTTCGGTTTAGCTTTACAAATTGATTTTTCGGTTGCATCTACAACGTTTTGAACTGTTACACTTTGGAAATCTACAATTTTATTTAAATCCTTAAAAAATGGATTTGTCATATTATTATTTGAATTACATGGATTACTTTAAACTGAGCAACAAATTTGCAAAGAAATAGTTTAGTTTGCTGATTTTATCAGAAAATTTAAGTAACAAAATTAGTTTTTATTATATATCATACCTTTACTCATAAAATTACATTTTAAGTATGAGGTAAATGGCTTCATTCAAAATATTCAACAAATCAACATTAATGAAAAGTGAAAATTCCATAATTACGCCGTATTTTAGCTATATCATTTTTGAATTAATCTTTTGATGAATCTAAAAACAATTTTCAAGAAATTAAACTATACCTACATGCTATGGAAAATGCAATATTTTTCAGATCAAGAAGGAATAATGCGGAGATATATTCATGAGAAATATAATTGGGATTTGCACCTAAAAAAATCCAAGGATTTTATATTAAAATCGGCTAAAACTAAGAGAAAAGGTAAAGTTGTAGTTTTAGGAAGTGGTTGGTTACTGGATTTACCTTTAGATGAGTTATCGAAGCAATTTAATGAAGTTATTTTGGTTGATATTATTCATCCAAAACAGATTTTGCATAAGCTAAAAGACTACCCGAACGTAATTACAGTAAGGGAAGATATTACGGGAGGTTTGATCGACTATATTTATCATAACCTAAAATCGGATAAAAAGAAAAAGCAAATAACATTATTAACTCTAGCTAATTCTTTCTCGTTTTCGTTACCTAAAAACACAGATTTTGTAATTTCATTAAACATTATGTGTCAATTACACATTATATTAACTGATTACATTAAAAGATATTATAAACTATCAGATGGTGTATTACAAAATCTAATAACGCAAATTCAACTATCGCACATAAAAATGTTGCCCAAAGGAAAATCTTGTTTAATTACAGATATTGAAGAAGAGATTTTAACCAAAAAAAATCAAACAATAGGAATTAAACCATTAATTCAAATAGATTTGCATAAAGTGAATTTTTCATCTTCATGGCAATGGAAATTCGATTCTTTGATGACTTACAAAGATGATGTTAAAACGTTTTTTAATACAATCGCAATAGATTTTTAAACCTTACACACGATGAGTGAAAACTGGGAAATGATTATTACGGACTTAGATGGCACCCTTCTTAACGATAACAGAGAAGTAAGTTTGCAGGATATGAAATCCTTGTTTTGGCTTGGCGAAAATAATATAATCAGAGTTATTGCAACAGGTCGTAGTTTTTTTTCGACCCGAAAAGTAATAAAAGATAACTTTCCAATTGATTACTTAATTTTTTCATCGGGAGCAGGAATTTATGATTGGAAAAACAAAAAACTAATACACTCACAATATATACCTGATTATGAAGTGAAACAAATCTCAGAAATATTAATGAACCATGATATAGATTTTATGATTCATGAAATAATTCCTGAAAATCATAAGTTTGTATATTTTAGAACAGAAATTCATAATCCTGACTTTGAACGTAGGATAAATGTATATAAAGACTTTGCCGTTGAGCTAAATCCTAATTCAGAAAATTACGCAAATGCTTGTCAGATTATAGCCGTGCTTCCGAATAATTTAGATCTTTTTGATGAAATAAAATTAAAATTTAGCGATATTAAAATTATCCGAACAACTTCGCCTTTAGATGGAGATTCTATATGGATGGAAATTTTTCCAGAGACAGTTTCGAAAGGCAATGGGATTGATTGGTTGTGTAAAAAACTGAAAATAGATAAGAAGAATACAATAAGTGTCGGGAATGACTATAACGACATAGATATGCTTGAATATACCTCTGAAAAATTTATTGTTAATAATGCTCCTGATGATTTAAAAGAAAAGTTTCCAATTTGTAAAAGCAATCAGGAAAGTGGCTTTACTGATGTTGCTTCACAATTTTTTGATGTTTTTTAATTCAATTAGTTTACCAAATCTATACCTAACACCTATAGAAATATCAATTAATTTAGGATAGCCCGGAACTAAAGTCACTGATAAATCTAAAAATTTCTTTAACTTGTAATTAAACTCTAGCTCCCCAGCATACCATAAAAATTTATATTGCCAAAAATCTGTTTCATTCCCATTATAAAACCCAGAATTTACATAATTATCAAATTTAGAATACCAGCTTCTCCTGTAAATAAATGTTGGACCTATTCCTCCATTAATTGAAAATTTATTTGATTGTAAAACAACTCCGCGTAGACCAACATGTAATAAACCCGAGAATAGTCCACCACAATCTGAATAATAGGCAGTAATTATCTTTAACGAAAGTTTGTCTTTATAAATGAAGTTTTCGTATCCAAAATACAATCCCAAATTAATTACGGCTATACCATTTCTATCAATTTTTGTTGGCATATTATCAGCATTAACATCGCCATCGGGATGAATACTTAGACCAAAAAATTTAACAGTTAAATTATCCTGTGAAAAAACCGAGAGAAAAAAAAGAAAAAAGACTAGAACTAAAACACTCCTCCTCATGAAAATACACTCCTTAATAAGTCTCAAATTTAATCTGTTTTTTATCTAAAAAAGACAATTCAAATCTACTTCCAAGTTTGTTTAAAGAATACAAATAATTCCTATTTGTCAACAAATCCTTCAATACCAGGATAATGAAATTTTTGTTTTGCAACATCTTGAGGAAATATAAAATATTTTGCTTCTGCTACTGAACAAATGATGCCTTCCGCATTTAAAATCTCGGCGTGTATCGTTGCAAATCTTCTATTTTGATCAATCAATTTAGCACGAACACGCAATGGACCTTTATCTGTATATACCGTATTTTTATATTTAACATTTAATGTTGCTGTAAAACCTACAGTTTTTGCTTTTACAAAAACAACCCAGCTCGATATTTCATCGAGTATTGTTGATTGGATTCCTCCATGTAAAATATTTCCATATCCAGACAAATATGTTTTAGGTTCCCAATTACTAATAATGTAATCATCTTCTTCGTAAAACTCCATTTGTAAGCCAAATTGATTATTTGGAGAACATCCAAAACAATTATAGCCTTCAAGTTTTGAGTATGGGTTTTTAATTTTTTTCATCTTGATTTATAATAAATTAATCGTTAATAATGCTTTGTCGGCAAGCACACAGAATTTTATTATATAATTTTCATATGGAATGTAATCTTTCCCAATAACTACATGGAGTCGAAGAATGTTTTAGTCTTTTTTAATATTCAAAAGATCGCCCTGTAATGGAATCAATAGGTATTTTAATCAAATAAATGTTATCAACCGAAGGTTTAGAGTATTCGAATTCTTTTCCCGAATAGTTTTTCATGAAAATATTTAGCCCCTTAATCTTCTCATTATAATCTTCAACAAACAAAGCATTCCCATGTATCAAAACACTTCTATAAGCATATCGCCAGGAACAAGCCACATGTTCATGCCTTGAGAATAGTTTATGATCAGTATCGAACTCAATACAAACTTTATTATTTCTTTTTAATATATCGACCTTTTTTCCTTCTTTAGCACAATGCAGCCAAATGGCCTGATTATCATATCCAAAATTCATAGCTAAAACATAAGGTGTATCTACGTCTACCATTCCTACTCGACAGATTTTACACTTCCCAATAATTTCTTCCAACTTATCAAGTTCAACAATATCTTTAATTGCTTTATCACGTTTTACCATAACAATTTTCGTTTAGTTTATAAGTTCAAAATCTTAAGATTTTAGTTTTTTTCGAGATTAAATAAAGGTAAAGTAAAAGTGATTGTAGTACCCTTTCCTTTATCACTTTCTACGAAGATGTTGCCATTATTCAAACTAACAAATTCTTTACAAAAGAATAATCCTAATCCTTTTCCTGATTCACCCTGAGTACCTTTACAATTACCATTATCTAATTGAAAAACTAAGTCCTTTTTTTCATCAGAAATACCTATTCCAGAATCTTTTACCCAAATTTTAGCAAATGAATTATTTTCTTCAAATCCAATAATAATTTCTCCTTTTTCGGGAGTGAATTTAACTGCATTATTTAATAAATTCCTAACAACTGCTGACAACATGTTTTGATCAGCAAAAACTACTATATCCTTAGAACAAATAAATTCTAAACTAATATTTTTAATTTTAGCTATTGGTTTATATATTTCAATTGATTTTAAAATCGCTTTTTTCAAGTAAAAACTTTTAGGATGAATAGGGAACTTGTTTTGCTGTGTTAATGCCCAATTCAATAAATCATCAACTAATGAAAGTACATTATTAACAGAAATCTCAAGTGTTTCTGAAAATTTATAAAGCGAATCATAATCTTGGTTTTCTAACCAATAAGGAATTAAGCGAGCTATACTGTCTACAGATATAAGAGGGCTTCTTAAATCGTGAGCAATTATTTGAAAAAGCTTATCCTTAGTTTTATTTGATTCTAATAATTCATCATTTTGTTTAGCAATTTCGCTTCGCTGATCAAGGATTTTACTATTTTGCTTTTGAAGTAATGTATATAATTTCTTACGCTTTTTATTTTCTAGCCAAAAATAAATCGCTAATAATAGAGTCAAGATTATTGCGATAAATAAAATATTTCGTTGAAGACTTTTCTGCTTGTTTTCAACTTCTCTTTTCGACAATTCCAGTTTCTGTAATACCTGTTCTTTCTCCATAAAAGCAATCTGCTGTTCACGTTTTTCAGCATCATACTTCTGCTCTAAAGTTGCTATTTGTTTTATCTTTCCCAGATCTAAAATACTATCCTTTAATTCAATATATAATTTGGAATATATAAGACCATTTTTATATTGCTTTTGATTTTCATAAGCCCAACACAGACTAAAGGCAATAACAGATTGTTTGCCAAGTTCACCTAACTCCTTTGCCAATTGGAAACTTTCCAATAAATATTTTTCTCCTTCAGAAAATTTGCCGGTTTTTATTAATACTAAACCAATACCTCGCAGTGTGTAAATTTTTAATGATTTTCCTCCTATTTTCTGTTCTAATTCCAAGGCTTTCTGGTAGTAGTAATTGGCTTCAGAATATCTATTTATTTTCAGATAAGCATTACCCGTATTATGAAGTAAAAGTGTCTTATCATAATTATTAACTGAAAGTGGAATTAAGTCAAGAGCTTCTTTATAATAATCTAATGCTATTTTAAATTCTCCTTTTGCATTATATACTATACCAATATTACTTAAAACAATTGGGATGTTGTCATGTAATTCTAGTTTTTTCTTGATCTCCAGATTCTTGAATTGATATTCTAATGACTTATCATATTGTTCCATTTCAAGATAAAGAAGTGCAATATTGTTTATAATTGATGAGATTAATGAGGAATCTTTTAATTCGTTACATATTGCAAGCCCTTGAAGGAAACTATTTAAAGAAGCTTCATAGTCACCCTTTCTTTTGTATAAATTTCCTAATGAATTTAATGTCAGCCCCTTATAAGATTTATTATTTATATTTTCAAATATTTCGAACGCCTTTTGAGAATAATCTAATGATTTATCATAATCTCCATAATATCTATAAACTATTCCTAAAATATAGAAACTATAAGCCACACCACGCTTATACTCAAGAGATTGTGCTAATTTCAAAGCATCATTTCCTAAAATGAGCGAAGTGTCAATCTGAAATTTTGTATATTTTTTAGCTAATTTTGCTAGTTTCAATACTTTGTTAGTATCATTTGGCATACTGCGTATCGAAACTAGAATACTGTCAATAGAAATATCAGCATTTATTTTAGTACTATTTAATAATGCTAATAAACAAATAAATAATATTCCTACTGACCGTTTCATTGAATTCTTTTATTAACAGGCTACCTCAAAGAATAACGACAAATACTTATCCTGGATCCTCTTCTCCACCTCCTTCACCTCCATCTGGTATATCTGGATCTTCTGGCGGCATACGAGTATTCCATACTAACTTTTTTAATTCTTCTAAATTTTTCATGCTTATAAATTTTTAAGTTAAACAATATTACATTAAAGTTAATATAAAAATGTACTTATACAATTATCTATAGGCAAAACTCTATATTATCGCATTGAGAATCAGCTCCTTTCACAAACCCACAATACGTTGGTGAATAAAATTAGAGCATAATTAATTACTCAATATATTTCTTATTTAAAATTTTAAAAATAAAGCTGAATGTTCTTTGTTAATTATCCGCTTAAATTTTATTACACACTAAAACAAAAATAGCACAAGAAAAACTTGTGCCTTTAAATTGCAATATTTTTATTACTATCCTGGATCCTCTTCTCCACTTCCTGGATCTGTTGGCTCTGGATCTTCTGGCGGATTACCCCCTCTAACAACTAACATTTCGTCAATACTTAATTCCTCTGTAAACATAACTTCTAATTTTTAGGTTAGCAATAATATAAAGTTAACAAATAAATTGAATCAAACAATTATTTATTTTTATATAATACATACTTCTACAAGCCTGCCTGCGCGTAGTCAGGCTCAGCACCACATATGTTAAACCTTCTTAGTTGTAAATTTGCCTTTGCCATTCGAATAAAGCTACGGCTAAAGCATGAGACACGTTCATTGAAGTAGTATTACCCAATAACGGAATATGTACAATCTCATGGCATTTATCAAGAAATACGGAATCAATTCCATTTATTTCGTTACCTACAAATAAAGCAATTTTATTAGGAAGTTTAACTTGGTAAATATTTTCAGAATCACTTGAAGTTTCAATCGCAATCCATTTATAATCGGAAGGTATTTTTTCTTTTAATTCAACTTCATTACAGAAACTCCAATTAACTGAATTGTATGCCGAAGAAGCAGTTTTCTTAATTTTAGAGGATCTTATATTCTCATCCTTTGTAACAAACAATACTTCTTTGCAAACTGAGTTTCCTGCTAATCGAATAATATTTCCGATATTTTCTGGTGTTTTTATATTGTATGCAACAATTATTGGTGGATTGTATTCTTTTGGTATCTTGACATCATTAAATAATTCATTAGAATGGATTGTTCTCTTTGCCATGATTCAATTCTTAAAATAATAAAATGTTTAACAAGCACTCAGTTGTTTCATCTAATACTTTTTTACTAAAGATAATCTGCTATCACAATATCCATTTTAACATCATGCACATCAACAGGTACAGAATCTAATAATTGAAAATCGAAACATACCCCAATTTTGTATGCTTTAGTTGTTGTAAGTAATTTATCATAATATGCTTTTCCTCTACCTAATCTATTGTTCTGTTTATCAAAAGCGACACATGGAACAATTATTAAATCAATTTTATCTGAATTTGTAATTATTTCGCCGGATGGCTCGCCTATGCCATAGGAATCTCCCTTTACTAAATCATCAATTCCTGTAAAAAATTTCAGCTCAAGTTTATCTCCTTTTACCGATGGTAAAATAATCTGTTTTGTATTTGCCCACTTTTGAATAAAATCATGTGTATATACTTCGTCGTTCATCGACCAGTAAAGCATTATAATTTCTGATTTTACAAATTCATTAAGATCTTCGATTTGCTTAAAAATATTTTTTGATTTAGACTTCTTGTCCTCTATGGAAACTACATCATTGAGCTTTTTAATTTGCTTTCGTATTTCTTTTTTCTGTTGATTAATCATTCTTTTGTGAACTCATAATTTTCAAATCTTAAATTGCACTACTTTGCAAAAATCAATATTATTATACAATCAATTTATAACCTTTGCCATGAATATTTAATATTTGAACAGAACTATCTTCTTTTAAATATTTTCTTAGCTTAGTAATGTAAACATCCATACTACGGGCATTAAAATAGCTATCTTCTTGCCAAATAATTTTTAATGCAAAGTTACGTTCTAAAACATTATTCATATTATTGCATAACAACCGTAACAAATCAGATTCTTTAGTTGTTAATTTTTGCTGTTTATCGCCATATTTCAGAATCTGTTTCTGAGAATCGAACTCATAATCACCAATGATAAACGTTTCATTAGTTTCAGAAGCATTATTGCTATTCGTTCTTCGCAAAATAGCCTTAATTCTGAAAAGCAACTCTTCCATACTAAAAGGTTTTGTCATATAATCATCAGCTCCAAGTGTAAATCCTTCAATAACATCGTCTTTTAATGATTTAGCTGTAAGAAAAATAAATGGCACTTTCGCATTTATTTTCTTTATTTCTCTGGCCAAAGTAAATCCGTCCATTTTTGGCATCATCACATCAAGAATACATAAATCGTATTTATCTTTCTTGAATCCTTCAAGAGCCAACACACCGTTTACGAACAAATCTGTTTTTAACCCCTTTGCTATTAAATACTCACGTAGTAGTGCTCCAAGATTTTCATCATCTTCGGCTAATAATACTTTTACATTTGTTTCATCCATTGTTTGTGTTATTAATTGGAATAAATATTTCGAATGTAGTTCCTCTTCTTACTTCTGATTTTAATCTAATATTACCATTGTGAGCTTCAACAATTTTTTTCACATAACTTAAACCTAATCCAAACCCCTTTACATTATGCACATTCCCCGTTGAAACTCTATAAAACTGATCAAAAATTCTTTTTTGTTCCTGTTTTTTAATCCCAATCCCTTTATCAACTACCGATACATATACTCCTTTTTTATTTTGCCAGGTTAAAATAGTTATATTAGGTTCAGTATCACTGTATTTTAAAGCATTATCAAGCAAGTTAAATATAATATTTGTAAAATGAACTTCATCGATAAATAAAACGGGATTCTTTGCTTCTAATTTTGTGATTAATTCTCCTTTTTGGGATTTCACTTGAATATTAAAATTCTTAACAACGGTTTCAATTATATTGTGAATATTTATATTTCTACGCTTAAGTTTAAATTGTCCTTGATCGAATAAGGCAGTTTTCAAAACTTTCTCTACCTGATAACTTAATCGTTTACTTTCAGCTTCAATAATATTTGAAATATATACCAAATTTTTTGATTCGGTCGGAATTGAATCGTCTTTCAGCATTTGAGATGCCAATGAAATAGTTGAAATTGGCGTTTTTAATTCATGAGTCATGTTATTTACAAAGTCATTTTTTATTTGCGACAGTCGTTTTTGTTTAAACATTATATGAATTGCTGAAGAAAATCCTAGAATAATTATAATCGTTAACAAGACAGATGACAATGCCATAAATCCTGTTGACTTTAAGATAAAATTTCGTTGTTCCGGGAAATATACATATATAAAATTATTTTTGGCTTGAATATCACTTGGGAATAACTTTGCCGAGAATTTTTTTGATTTTACTTTAGCTTTATAATCTTTAGAATGATATACTGCTTTAAAGTTATTTTCAGTAATAACATATTCATATCTTATATCTATTCCTAGTTCATTAAATATATTCTTAGTAATCTTTTCAATGGTTTCTTGATCTATTCGATCCTTAATATCTACATCAATCTGAATAAGCTTATTAACTACGTTCTCTACAAAAACAGTTCTATTATTCAACTTCTCGTTATAATCTATATTTAATCTTAAGTTACCAAATGATTCTTGAGATGTTGCTTCGTTTAATTGAAATGTGGATTTATTAAATCGCATAATATTATCGCCCAACGACTTTAACTGAGCACTAATGCTTAAAGTATCTGATGTTTTTATAACAAACACTTCTTTTTCCTCTTCGATTGATGACAATCCAAAAGCAGTTTGACTTGTCCTATTAGATTGATAGTTAGTTGTTGGATGACCTGAGGCAGACACATCATCGTATGGATCCATTTCGTTTACAACCTGAAAAATCATTTCGCGATTTTCAATTTCTTTTACAATATTATCCAAACCCTTATTAACGAGCTGCTCAAATTGGTTTTCTTTTATTTTTATTGCATTACTAATCCAATATGTTTGTACTAATATTAGACATATAAGTGTAAACGATAAAATTATTGTTATTATCCAAATTGATCTTTTCTGCATATCGATACAAATATAAATGCTTGATTCGTTCTAAATGAATTATTTAACATTATTTAACAAAGGTTTAAATAACTTAACCAACGTAAACAATATTTTTGTAGTGACAATTAAAAATGCAAGAAAAGTTGTCACATAGGTTTATATTTTAGGGTTAGGAAAGAGAGGCGGGGGTCTCTCTTTTCATTTTTAAGAAATATTAAAATATAAACAGTCTTCCTAACTTTTCAGATATATCATTAATTAGAAAAGCGGTACTAACAATATCAATTTTCTTTAGCTTCACTATTAAAGCATCCAACAAGTTTTGATCGGGATTTCCTGAAACTCGGAAAACAAAATCTATATTTTTCATCTCTGGTATTAGAAACCCCTGTTCAGATTTATTGGAAATCAAATTATAAGTGATGTAATTATTTTCGTCATCATAATTATACAATGAATAATTAATTATGATTTTGTGCTTAGGGTGATTTATTAATAAATCCTCATTTTTCTTTAAATCTAAACCAAGGGCTTTATTGATTGCCCAACTCAGCCTGTAGTCATTCTCATGCGATGCAATCCCAATTAAACTATAATCGTTTTCAACTTCAATTGCGAGTTTATGAATTTTCTTTTTTGCAACCATTTCATCTATATTCTGAAATAAAATTAAAAATAATTACCTGCTAAATCTAATGAATCACTATTTATTATACCGGAATTACGGAAATATCTGTAGTTTTTGCTAAAGCCTCTTTTGACGCATTTTGCTGAGCCTCTTTTTTAGACAATCCTTTACCGTAACCAAGAATCTGATTGTCAAATACAATAGTTGAAGTAAAATATAAACTATTTTGTTCAGTACTTTCAACTTCTTCATCATTAAAAACAATTTCTACTTTATTTTTTTGTGCCCACTCAATTACTTGACTTTTATAATCAGAATCGTTTAAAGCGAGTTCTTTCAAATCAATGTTCTGTGCAATAATTCTTTTTAATATAAAGTTTTTTGTTTTTTTATAACCTTTATCAACATATATTGCTCCTATTAACGCTTCTAAAGCATTCCCATATATATTACGAGTACCATTTATTTTGTTTTGAGCAACGACATGAAACTGTAAACCCATTTTTAAAGCAATTTCATTTAATTGCTCACGACTTACAATTCTGGCTCTCATTTTTGTGAGAAAACCTTCTCTGTTAAAAGGGAAGTATGAAAATAGAAAATCCGCAACAATTGATGCTAATATTGCATCTCCCAAAAACTCTAAACGCTCATTATTAAGTCTTTTGGTTCGATCTGAATTTATAGAAGCGGATTTATGTGTAAATGCGACAGTGTATACTTGTATATTCCTAGGATAATATCCCGTTAACTGATAAATCAGTTTATGAAACTTTTTATTTTTTGAAAAGTAGTAACTTACTGGCTTAAAATCTACTGACACAAAAAGAATTATTCGGTGTATTTTTTTACAATTACTGAAGCATTATGACCACCAAAGCCGAATGTATTACTTAGTGCTGCTCTCACCTCTCTTTTTTGAGCTTTGTGTAGCGTTAAATTCAGTTTACCATCAATATCCGGATCAAGTTCCACATGATTAATAGTAGGAGGAATAACTCCATTTTGAATAGCGCAAATAGCTGCTAAAGTTTCAATTGAACCGGCAGCACCCAAAAGGTGACCAGTCATTGATTTAGTGGCGCTTATATTCATTTTATATGCGTGATCACCAAATACATTCTTAATGCCATATAGTTCTGCGGTATCGCCCCTTGGTGTTGCAGTTCCGTGTACATTTATATAATCAATTTCTTCAGGTTGCATATTAGCATCACTAAGGGCGTTTTTCATAACATTCATAGCACCTAATCCTTCCGGGTGTGGAGCTGTTAAATGATGTGCATCTGCAGACATTCCACCACCAGCCACTTCGGCATAAATTTTTGCACCACGCTTTTTGGCATGTTCTAATTCTTCAAAAATTAATGCAGCTCCACCTTCACCCATAACAAATCCATCACGAGTTTTACAAAAAGGACGTGAAGCAGTTTCAAATTCATCATTTCTGGTAGAAATAGCTTGCATTGATCCAAAACCTCCCATACCTGCCTCATTTACAGAAGCCTCAGAGCCTCCTGTAATGAAAATATTTGCTTTCCCTAAACGAATGTAATTTAGTGCGTCAATCATTGCATTAGTAGATGACGCGCAAGCAGATACTGTAGTAAAGTTTGGGCCACGGAAATTATATTTCATTGAAATATGCCCTGCAGCAATATCAGAAATCATTTTTGGTATAAAGAAAGGATTAAAACGTGGAGTTCCATCACCATTTGCATAATTCCTTACCTCTTCCAAAAAAGTATTTATTCCTCCAATTCCTGATCCCCAAATAACGCCGGCTTTATCAAGATCTATAGCGTCCAGATCAAGTTTTGAATCTTTTATTGCTTGTTCAGCAGCTACTAGAGCAAACTGAGCAAACAAATCTAGCTTTCTAGCTTCTTTTCTGTCAAAATATTGACTTGAGTCGTAGTTTTTAACTTCACAAGCAAATCTTGTTTTAAATTTAGATGCATCAAAGTGTGTAATAAGGTTTGAACCACTTACACCATCCATTAAATTTTCCCAATATTCTTCAACATTGTTTCCGATTGGCGTAATTGCCCCAAGTCCTGTTATAACAACACGTTTCAATTCCATACAAATAAAATTTAAAACAAGATTTAATAATAATAAAAATTACTTAGCGTGCTCTTCAATATATTTTGTAGCATCACCTACAGTACCAATATTTTCTGCTTGATCATCTGGAATAGAAATATTGAATTCTTTTTCGAATTCCATAATTAACTCAACAGTGTCAAGAGAATCAGCACCTAAGTCATTAGTAAAACTTGCTTCCGGTGTAACTTCATTTTCATCAACTCCTAATTTATCAACGATAATTGCTTTTACTCTTGATGCAGTATCAGACATAACTTTAAGTTTTTAATTAATAATTTATTTAATTTTTACAGTGCAAAGAAATATAATTAACTGTGATAAATCAAAGATATTTCCTTATTTTTTGTCATAAAAGGTGTTTTTTTTGATTTTTTAAAGCCACTTTTACATTAATATTATAACAAATGAGCCAAGCCGTTTAGCTTATTAATCTCATTATCACACACAAATGAACAAAATAGCAATATTTGCATCTGGATCCGGAACAAATGCCGAAAACATCATTAATTTTTTCAAAGAAAATAAAAAAATTGAAATCTCAATAATTTTTTCGAATAATAAAAATGCGTATGTTATTCAAAGAGCTATTAATCATGGCATTAAACATTATATTTTTTCTCGACCGGATTTTTATAATAGTGATAGGGTTCTTCAAATTCTCAGAGAAAATAACATAAACTTTATTGTATTAGCAGGATTTTTATTGTTGATCCCAGAGTACTTAATAAATGAATATCCAAATAAAATTATTAATATTCATCCTGCTTTATTGCCAAAATATGGTGGAAAAGGTATGTATGGAATGAATGTTCATAAAGCTGTTGTTGAAAATAAGGAAACTGAATCAGGAATTACTATTCATTATGTAAATAAAGAATACGATCAAGGAGATATAATATTCCAAGCAAAATGTCCTATTAAACTTACTGATACCCCAGAAGATGTTGCAAAAAAAGTGCACGAATTGGAATACAAATACTTTCCAACGATAATTGAAAAGACACTTTCTAACTAATACACAAATTTTAAAAAAGTATACTCAATTTTTCTAAAATAAAAAAACACACCTTTTTATGGTGTGCTTTAATATTCAAATTAACTTTTTATTAATATTTATCTCTTTTTAGTCCTACCTTGAGTTGAACCCGATCGACTATTGCCTGATTTGTTATCTGATTTCTCCCCTTTCGATCGACTTGTACTTTTTTTACTTGAACTTGAACTGGAGCTCGATTTTGCTTTAGCTGGTCTACTTGAGGAACTTTTAATTTGTACACTAGTACCACGAGAATTATTGTTTTGAGCATTTCTGTTAACCGAACTCTTACTCTGCACACTTCTACTATTCGAACTTCTATTTTGTGTGCTTCTACTATTCACACTGTTATTTTGAGACGACCTTGAAGTAGCCGTTCTATTTGTTGAGGTTCTATTGTTTTTTACCTGTCTACTTTGGCTATTTGATTGAGGTGAACCTTTCCATTCACTCTGTACTTTCCTACCGGTTGATTTAGTGCCAGAAGTCGATCTAGGTTTTGCCGATCTTGCATTTGATGATCTAGTGCTTGTGGTTGATCTTGCTGTTCCTCTTTGTCGATTTAGCTCCTGAGTATTCTTAACTCCTGTATTACGAGATGAAAATGATTCCTGAGGTTTGCTTCTCCCATAATCATTACGTCTTGATTTATTATGAATGTGTATAGCTGTATTACTTCGACGTACGTTTGAATAGTGATATGTATGATGAATATTTACATGTGAATATACATTGCGTCTATAAACATGTGGTAAATGTGGATGCCAAGAATGATAATAAGACGGATAGTGATTCCAATAATAAGGTGAATGCCAGGAATAATAATGTGGGCCCCAGAAATATAAAACTACAGCTGGAGAATACACATAAACAGGTTCGATAATATAGTCTGGCCCATACATGTACACATCTCCAACCACTTGAATCCGTGTCTCTCCTTTATTGTCTTTCTCTACATCAATGGTTGCAACATCCTGGAATAAATCATTACCAATAACGGCTTGAATCGTAATTAAAAATGTTTGTTCTTGAGAGTTTTCAATAACGCGCAAATAATCAACATAATCATCTCCGTTTAAATCAAGATTACATATTTGTTTTTCAGGGTCATTTAGCCTTTTTTCAAAATCTTCAAGATTTTTTGATTCACCAAAAACAGAAGCTACAGCTTCTAAATCAAGATTATCGCTTATATCACTACTTTTAGATTCAACAGTAAATACATCTTGTGAAAATAATGCCTGCGAAAATATTGATAGTAGTACTAAATTTATAATTAATCCTTTCATAATAACCTCCTTTTTATATTAACCAAATATTAGATTAAATTACTTATATAAATCCATTGCAAATTTCAAGCCACACATACCATTTTAATGTATACCAATCTTGAGTCTTACAATGTATACTACAAAGAAATATTGCTTTTTCGGGGATACATCTTATTTATCAAACTGATGCATTTAAATATGTTACCGTAAAAAATATGCTAGTTGGATTATGAATACTTTCCGTATTAAATGATAAATTTGTTTTGATTAAAATACCAAATATTTTCGCCCTATATTAATATTTATCCCAAAATTAAATATAAAAAGCTGATGATCGAAGTTAAGATCTTGTTCTCCTATTGGTGTTGAGAGACCAAATTGTGCAATAAATTTGACATATTTATAACCAATCTTTGAAGTTATTACTGGTTCAAAATATATCCCGTATTGACCCGATTTAAAATTAGTGCTCGTTGGGTTCATTTGAATTAAAACAAAACGAGGAGAAAAACTTCCATCAAAAATTCCAGTTGATATACCAATGCCAGGCTGAATAAAAAATCGATTATATCTTGCATCAGATAGTTCTTCTGTAAAACCGTTCTGAAAATATCCCTTTACCTCTCCATATCCATAGCCGCCATATATCTCATATCGTCCATTTTCCCCAATCTTATCAAAATAACCTGCACCGCCTTCTATAAACGCATGTTTATGATAATCGTTTGTTGAGTCATTGGATTCGTTTCCATAACTCCCATTAACCATTATACCAATATGATCTGTAATGGCGATTGCTGTATGTGCATCAAAATTGCTATTTCCGGTGGCAATTGTTGTTTGAAACTCTCCCTGATTAGTAAATAAAGGCGAATTAACCATATTAGGAATATATTCAGGACTACACGAAGTAAAAATAATTATTAATCCTAAAATAATTATTACTCTTTTTGAAATAGGCATTTTAAAAATTTTATTTTTCATCATGACACGGCATATAAAAATGCTTATAAAAATCAGTATAAATAGATCTTCATTTATTACGAATTTGTTTTCTCAAGTTCGTCTTTTAGTTCTTGCTTACTTTTTTTAAATGCAGTAATGTTTTGTTCGGCAATAGGCTCAACAGGTGGGGCTTTTATTTTCAATGGATCAGTAGCTTGGCCATTTTTCCATACTCTGAAATCAAGATGCGGGCCAGTAGCATAACCAGTACTTCCCACATAACCTACAATTTGTCCTTGCGTTACTCTTTGTCCTACTTTAATGCCTTTTGGGTATCGTGATAAATGATTATAACCGGAAGTATATACGCTGTTATGACGAATCTTTATGTAATAACCTGCAGACTTAGTATATCCTTTTTTATAAACAGTTCCATCACCAATACTATTAATTGGCGTTCCCGTTGGTGCAGCATAATCAACCCCTCGATGTGGCCGACGTATTTTTAAAATAGGGTGCATTCTACTATTTGAATAACCTGAACTTATTCGAGAAAATCGCAAAGGTGATTTCAGAAATTGTCTACGTAAACTTTTCCCTTTTTCATCGAAAAAACTCTTAACACCATTTTGTTCAAACTCATAAGCTAACAATTCTTCACCTCGATGATTAAAACTTGCGGCATAAATTTCACCAATGCCTATTGAGATACTGTCAACAAACTGCTCATCATAAATAACCTTAAATTGATCTCCTTGTTCTAGTCCAAAAAAATCAACAGTCCATGCATAAATTTCAGACAATCTATTTGCCATCATTGGGTCAATATTATTCTCAATCATTGTTGCCCATAAAGAAGATGATATTGTGCCTGAACTTGACTTTCTTATACTAACAATCTCTTTTTTACCTTTTATAGCACTTGGAACGTTATTCAATGCTATTTTAAGGTATTCTGTGGGGCTATGTTTATATACAAAATAACTTAACGTTTTTGAGCTATCTTTAGCATAATATAACCGATAATAATTCCCGGCCTTTATTCTTCGAATATCGAATACTTCAGCCGATTGTCGTGTTGCTTTCTCAACCTTGGAGTATTCTAATCCTGCATCAACAAGTAATTTAGCCAGATTTTGATTCCTTTTAATTCTGTTCTGAACTATATTGAATGAATCAATCGTAATTTCGTATTCCTTTTTTATATCGTAATATATAATATTCTGATCAATTCCAACCGCATATATATTCTCGTTTCTTTTTAGAATGCGGCTTTCTGAAGTTTTATAAAAACTTACAAGAACAAAAATTAATGTAACGATACTTATTATATATATATTCTTAATATGCATACTATTAGATATTTGCAGCCAAAATAAAAAATAAATTCCTAAAATTCAAACATTTACGCTTTTATTCTATCAAAACCCCTACCATAAACACCCATTACGTTGTTTAGGGAAATAAAAGCATCAGAATCAATATCCTTAATAATTCTTAATAGATTATTTGATTCTTGCTTTTTCACAAGTACCATTAATATTTTGGATTCCTTTTTTGAATACCATCCTGTACCGTCTATTAACGTTATACCTCTGTGAATGTCACTGCTTATTCTATCTGCAATTTGCTCATGCATTTTGGAGAAAATAAATAATTGAACAGTTCTTTTAGCACCTGTAAGTATTAAATCAATGGCATATGCGGTAACAGCCATTGTAACATAGCCATAAACTATTTTCTCTATTGATTTAAAGATTAAAAACGATGAGGAAATAATAATGACATCAGCATACAATATAATTTTACCAGGACTTATATTACGGTACTTATTGATGATCATTGCAATAATATCCGTGCCACCAGTGCTTCCTCCTTGACTAAATACAATACCTACTCCTACACCAACCATTATTCCGCCAACTACCGATGACATAAAGTTTTCAGTCACTATTGGTTCAACAATTATTCCTTGCAAAACCGAGAAGAAAAGTGTTAAAACAGCCGTTGCATAAATCGTTTTAATTCCGAAATTTTTACCAAGGGCCTTTATGCTTACTGCTATAAGAATTCCGTTTATTATAAGATATGGTATCCAAACCGGGATTTCCGTTGCATAAAATATTAAAGTTGCAACACCAGTTATGCCACCACCGGTTATTTCTGCAGGAATCAAAAAAGCTGTCCATCCCAAGGCATTAATAAAAAGGCCTAAGGTTATTATTGAATACGACTTAAATTCTTTTAAAATTTTATTCATTTCACTTTTGTATATGGATTATATAACAATATTAATAATCTTTTTAGGAACAAAAATTACTTTCTTGGGAGATTTGCCATCTAACCATTTTTGAGCATTTTCATGCTCTAATACTTGCTTTTCAGCATCTTTAGCTCCAATTTCGATTGGTAGCTTTAATTTAAATCGCATTTTCCCATTAAACGAAACAGGATATTCGAATACACTCTCCATCAAATACTTGTCATCATGTTTAGGAAACTCTGCGTAAGTAATGCTTTCTGATTTATCACAAATCTGCCAAAGTTCCTCAGCAATGTGCGGTGCAAAAGGTGATAATAAAACAACTAAAGGTTCTAGAATTTCTCGTTTATTACACTTCAGATCATTTAACTCATTAACACAAATCATAAATGCACTTACAGATGTATTAAAAGAAAAACGAACAATATCTTCTTCAATCTTTTTAATCGTTTTATGTAAAACCTTATATTCTTCATCTGTTGGATTTTCATCAGAGATTTTAACCTTGTTTTGATCATCGTGAAATAATCGCCAGAATTTACGCAAGAATTTATGAACTCCATCAATTCCGTTAGTATTCCAGGGCTTAGACAGTTCTAATGGTCCTAAAAACATTTCATACATTCTCAATGTATCGGCACCATATTGCTCTATAATATCGTCTGGATTCACAACATTGTATAGAGATTTTGACATCTTTTCAACGGCATAACCACAATGATATTTCCCATCTTCAAGAATGAATTCAGCATTACTAAATTCCGGGTTCCAATTCTTAAAAGATTCTGTATCAAGAATATCATTACTAACCATATTTACATCAACATGAATAGGTGTAACATCAAAATCTTTTTTCAAATTAAACGACACAAATTTATTTGTCCCTTTAACTCTGTAAACAAAATTTGATCTACCCTGAATCATTCCTTGATTAATTAGCTTTTTAAAAGGTTCATCTTTGCATACCCAACCAATATCGAATAAAAACTTATTCCAAAATCTAGAATATACTAAATGACCTGTTGCGTGCTCTGTTCCACCAATATATAAATCAACATCCTGCCAATACTCATTTGCTTCTTTGGAAACCAAGGCATCATTATTTTTGGGATCCATATATCGTAAGTAGTAAGCAGATGATCCAGCAAAACCAGGCATGGTACTTAATTCGAAAGGATAGCCTTCGTCAGTTTGCCAGTTTTTAGCTCTTCCTAAGGGCGGCTCTCCTTTTTCTGTTGGAAGGAAAGCATCAACTGCAGGTAATTCTAGTGGTAAATCTTCCTTTTTAACTGGATATGGAATTTCATCCTTAAAATATACAGGGAAAGGTTCTCCCCAGTATCTCTGTCGACTAAAGATCGCATCCCGTAATCGGAAATTAACTTTACCAGTTCCAATCCCTTCTTTCTCAAGATATGAAATAGTTTCCTTTATTGCATTGACTACATTAAGATTGTCAATAAATCCGGAATTAATAATTTTCCCTTCTTTAGAATCGTATGAATCTTCCCAACTTGCGGGATCCGTTGGCTCTTCTCCTTCTTTTAACACAACCTGAATAATAGGCAAATCAAAATGGCGTGCAAACTTAAAATCTCGACTATCATGTCCAGGAACAGCCATAATTGCACCTGTCCCATATCCCATTAAAACATAATCACTGATATAAATTGGAATCTCTTGATTTGTCATTGGATTTATTGCATATCCCCCAGTAAATTGACCGCTAACAGTTTTAACATCAACTAAGCGTTCACGCTCTGATCGTTTTTTTGTTTTTTGAATATATGACTCAACTAAATTTTTGAACTTAGAAGTAGTTATTTTTTCAACCATTTCGCTTTCCGGAGCTAAAACCATAAAAGTTACACCCCAAGTTGTATCAGGTCGAGTAGTGAAAACCTCCATTTCCAGATCTTGTCCTTTAACCTTAAATTTCATTTCGGCACCTTCAGAACGACCAATCCAATTTCGCTGAATTTCTTTCAAAGAATCTGTCCATTCCAAATTCTCCAAATCATTTAAAAGCCTTTCTGCATATGCAGAAATCCGTAAAGACCATTGTTTCATTTTCTTTTGAACAACAGGAAAACCTCCGCGAACTGAAACTCCTTCTTTAATTTCGTCGTTTGCCAAAACTGTTCCTAGATCAGGACACCAATTAACTTCAGTATCTGCAAGATAAGCTAGACGATAATTTAATAAAATCCCTTGTTGTTCTATTTCTGTTTTTTTATTCCATTCCTCACCTGAAAAAACATCCGTTTCGTCACAAACTGCATTTATATTTTTATTTCCTTCTTTTTCAAAGATTTCAATTAAATCTGAAATTGGTGCTGCTTTTTGAATTTCTTTATTATACCAATGCTCGAAAAGCTCAATAAACACCCATTGTGTCCATTTATAATAATTCGGATCAGAAGTCCGAATTTCTCTATTCCAATCATAAGAAAATCCTATTTTCTCTAATTGTTCCTTGTAACGTTTAATATTTGTATCGGTTGTAATAGCGGGATGCTGCCCAGTTTGAATAGCATATTGTTCTGCAGGCAAACCAAAAGCATCATAACCCATTGGATGTAATACGTTAAAGCCTTTTAACCTTTTATATCTTGAATAAATATCAGAAGCAATATATCCTAATGGATGTCCAACATGTAAACCTGCTCCAGATGGATAAGGAAACATATCAAGTACATAATATTTAGGTTTATTATTGTCAATATCAACTTTGTAAGTTTTATCTGCATCCCACTTTTTCTGCCACTTCTGTTCTATTGCTCCAAAATTATATTCCATAATTTATTCAATTATAAAGATTCATTTTTCAAACTGCGAAATTAGAAAAAGTTTATCAATAATTAGTAATCAGAACTAAATAAGGTTAGTCGATTAATACAAAGCAATAAAATATAAATTAAATCCATCCAGATACAGATATATTCAACGAAAACGCAACACTAATTAATTATTTTTATAAATTTGCACTCTTATTGGCCCAGTAGTTCAATGGATAGAATATCAGATTTCGGCTCTGAGGGTTGGGAGTTCGAGTCTTCCCTGGGTCACAAAATTAAAAAAGGTTGGCGTTTGCCAACCTTTTTTAGTAACATTATTTTGAGACTAATGTACCAAAAACAGTTTAATTAACGATGAACCAATTTTTTTGTCATCAAAATGTATTAAGATATCATAAAATCCTGTTTTTGTGCACTTAAACATAAATTTCTCGTAATATTTACTATTTACATAATTTGCTGCAACTATTTTATCATTATCAAGGATTTGAACTACTGCAATACCCGGAAAATCTCCAATATGATTTAATACTACAAATTTATATAAAGAGTTTTTATTTAATGTGATTGTAATAAAATATTCATTTTCGTATTGACTAGCCTTAATTTTCTTTAGTTCAAATTGAAATTCTTTAATAAAAATATCCTTTTGAGCAAAAGAATTTTCACTTACTACCTGAACTAGTATAAAAGTCAAGAACAAATATAAAATCTTTTTCATAGTAACTTTATATTACATAAAGATAGAATTTCCTTATTTTATTAAAAATATCAATCAATATACTAAGATATTTTGTACAAATATAAGTTTTATTAGAAAATGTTCTAAAAAAAATCTAACTTAAAGAATATAACAAAAAAAGGAGATGAATTATTCATCTCCTTTTAATATTTAAGCTATATATTTTATTCAATCACTTCAACTTTTCTAGTTGAATAATTGATTTTAAGTGCACTAGCTTTACGCAGTTCCTGCTTAACATCAACAATTACACCCATTTTAGTTTTATCATCTACTTTTAAAGAAACAGTCATTAACGGACGTTCATTTTCGTCCATTTTTTCTCTTTCTGCTGTAACATAGTCACGTATATCAGCTACTTTAGCAAAAGCATCGTTTAGCTGAATTCTAGGTTCTGTTCCATACAATGTCTGAAAAGTTAACTTTGGTTTACCAATATTAATATAGCTTACCAAAGATTTTTTTTCCAGTTTCTTCACTTCTGTAGCACCAGGCAAATGTTGATCAATTTTTAAAGTTGTTTCTCTCATTACAGTACTAACCATAAAAAAGAATAACAACATAAAAACGATATCCGGTAAAGAAGCTGTTGAAATTTCTTGTAATCCACCTTTTCCTTTTCTTCCAAATTTTGCCATACTATTTTCCTCCGATATTTTTAGGTTCAGCTTCAGAAATAACTCGTGGATAATGGGCTCTTATAGCATCCTGTTTTTCTTTTGGTAAATCTGCATAATGCTTACCAAATCTTTGCATAGCTACCTTTTCTCTCACTTCACTAAACGCTGCAATTAACTCATTTTGTACCTTAATATAGGTACCATAAGTTGTTCCTCTATCATTTTGTAGTGAGACAATTCCTTTCGAAACCATTACCTCACCAAAATACTCGACTTCTCTTGGAGCTTTTTCCGGCAGATTAGCCTTATTTTCCGGATTTTCTATAAACTCTTTTGTCTTTTCTCGAAGTTTATATATATTCAATGGTATACCCTCAACCAAAAGCTGATCATTTGAATTAATTAGAACAACATAAACATTTCGCTCCTTAATTTCATCAGTATTTTCTGGCTGATCCGGATCATAAGGAGATAAGGTTCTGTATATACCAGAATCAATATCCATTGTAGTGGCAACAAGGAAAAAGATAAGCAGCAAGAAGGCAATATCTGCCATTGATGCTGCACTAAATTGTCCTGTAGGTCTTATTGGCATAGACTATTTTTTTATAATTTAAAAAAAAGTCAGGTAACTAAAAGTCACCTAACAGTATACTATTTAAAAATTTTGGAAACTTCACTATATGCCATTGACACGATAGCAACAAAAGCCAAAATATATATAGAATAGAGCATCATTCCAGCAAACTTTAATGTAGAATGAACATCGTATTTAACTAAATCAGGA
Organism: Bacteroidales bacterium; assembly: GCA_027859205.1. Taxonomy (GTDB): domain Bacteria; phylum Bacteroidota; class Bacteroidia; order Bacteroidales; family UBA12077; genus UBA12077. The sequence continues at coordinate 26,283 of JAQIBH010000195.1, forward strand.
TTTTTAATTCCTAAAACTTCCCCTGAAGCTAAAGCATAAGCTATAACAATTATAACAACTAAAGCAGCAATGCCTAATAAGCCTTTTTTAGCATTTTTTGGATTTGTAATCATTTGAATTACAGGAAAAATAACTGTAAATCCAACTGCAATTCCTGTAAGCACATAAGCCCAAACAATAAAGAGGTTTGTAAACCTAGGTACACCGTTAATTTCCTCACCACCTGCATAAAACAATAAAGTAAACAATGCAGAAATGGAAAAAAGGACAATTAAAGCTATCCTTAATATCTTATTCATAGTTAATTATTTTTTTAGATTGTACTTTACTAATATATCAATTAAAGAAATTGAAGCATCTTCCATATCGTTAACAATGCTATCGATCTTTGAAATAATATAGTTATAAAATACTTGAAGTATAACTGCTACGATCAAACCAGCAACAGTTGTAAGTAAAGCTACCTTAATACCTCCAGCAACAAGTGATGGAGAAATATCACCTGCAGCTTCAATTGAGTCAAATGCACCAATCATACCAATTACTGTACCCATGAAACCTAACATAGGAGCTGTAGCAATAAATAATGAAATCCAAGTTATACCTTTTTCTAATAGTCCCATTTGAACACTACCATAAGCAATAACTGATTTCTCAACAACCTCAACTCCTTCATCCATTCTGTCAAGACCTTGATAGAAAATACTTGCAACAGGCCCTTTTGTATTACGACAAATTTCTTTTGCTGCCTCTACACCACCTTGACTTAAAGCGTCTTCAATAGCCACTAAAAGCTTATTGGTATTAGTTGAAGCAAGATTCAAATAAATAATTCTTTCAATAGCAATTGCTAAACCTAAAATTAAACAAAGAAGTACAATACCCATAAATTCAGGCGTACCTTCAATAAATTTAGTCTTAATCTTTTTGTGTAATCCAGGTTTTTTTTCAACAACAGCAACAACTTCTTCGGTGATTTCTTCTTCAACGATAGTTGTATCTTCCATAACTTCTTCCATATCCATAGAATCAGTTTGTTCAACAGTCATTTCATCAGTTGTTTCATCTTGAGCAACTGTGTAGAATGACGATCCTAATAAAAGCATTCCAAAAACTGCTATAAATGCAAATAATTTTTTCATGGTTTGTTTTCTGTTTAAATTATTAACGATTTTTATTTATGTAAAATTATTAAAATATTCACAATTTAAAAACTATTGCGGAGAAAGAGGGATTCGAACCCACGATACCCTTGCGAGGTATACACGCTTTCCAAGCGTGCGCCTTAAGCCACTCGGCCATTTCTCCTTCACAAATCTCCCTCAATTCAGGGGCACAAAATACAAAAAATTAAGTAAAATCAGCTAATTAATTTAGTTATTTCTCCACTTATTGATTGATTTAACATTAATTTAGTTGTATTGTTATCAAATTTTTGACCGAGTAAATGCATTAATTTAGCAACTGCAGCTTCTGTCGTAATATCGTAACCGCTGATCACTTCTCGTTTTAACAATTCATTTCCGGTTTCATACTTTGTCATATCGACACTTCCTGCAACACATTGTGTAACATTTAAAATTATTTTATCTTTTTTAAGTATATTATCTATTTCATCTAAAAACCATTTTTCAGTCGGAGCATTTCCCGAACCATATGTTTCTAAAATAATGGCTTTTACATTTTTTAAATTAAAAATTGTATGTATTGTTTCTTGATTTATTCCTGGAAAAATTTTTAAAACTACTATTCTAGTATCAAGTTGGGTATGAATAACCAAATCTTTTTTGCTTGTTGAATAATGAATCGCTCCATAATTAAACTTTAGATTTATTCCTGCTTCCGCAAGATTAGGATAATTAGGTGATTCAAAAGCATTAAAATGCTCTGAATTATATTTTGTTGTCCTGTTACCTCTCATTAGTTTATTCTCGAAATAAATACATACTTCTGGTGCAAGTGGTTGGCCGTTCTTCTCAGATGCTGCAATCTCAATTGCTGATATTAAATTTTCTTTCCCATCTGTTCTCAAAGTTCCAATGGGCAATTGAGATCCTGTGAAAATTACAGGTTTATCAAGATTTTCAAGCATAAAACTTAATGCAGAAGCAGAATATGCCATAGTATCTGTTCCATGTAGAATCACAAATCCGTCATATTTCTTATAGTTTTCTTTTATCAATTTAACTAATTTCACCCAAACATCTGGATTTAAATTAGATGAATCGATAATTGGTGAAAAAGAAATAGTAGAAAGATTAAATCCAAAGCGTTTTAATTCCGGTACTTCATTTAGAATTTGATCGAAATCAAAAGAGGATAAAACTCCTGATTCAGAATCCTTTATCATACCAATGGTACCACCAGTATAAATTATCAAAATAGATTTTGTTCTTATATCCACCATATAATTTACAACTTAAATAGTTGTTTTGCATTAAAAGTGGTTTTTTCTGCCACTTCTTCTAATGTAATATTTTTAATTTCGGCAATTTTTTTTGCAATGTGAATAAGATTTGCACTTTCGTTCCTTTTTCCCCTATTTGGGACAGGCGCCAAATATGGTGAATCTGTTTCTAAAACGATATGATTTATATCAATATTATGCACAACCTTATTTAAATCTGAATTTTTAAATGTAACAATACCTCCTATTCCAATTTTAAAACCCCATTCTATAATACTTTCAGCCTGAATTTTATTTCCTGTAAAAGCATGAAAAACTCCATAAAGATTATCATCTATTACCTCATCCATTATTTTAAATATTTCATCAAATGATTCCCGAGCGTGTATAACAATTGGTAAATCATATTTTTTAGCTAAATCAATTTGATATCTAAATGCATCCTCTTGCTGAATGATAAATGTTTTATCCCAATATAAGTCAATTCCTATTTCTCCAATTGCATAAAATTTTCTTTTTTTAAGCCAAAATTCAACATACTCAAGTTCCTTTTTATAATTTTCATTTACTGATGTAGGATGTAATCCCATCATAGGATAACAAAAATCAGGATATTTTGAAGCTATATCCAACAAAGAATCTATTGTTGCTGAATCGACGTTAGGAAGCAAAATTTTTTCTACACCATTTTTTTTAGCGTTTATTACAACCTGAGCACGATCTGTATCAAACTCCAACAAAAATAAATGTGAATGTGTATCTATTAATTGCATGTAATTTTTTAAGCGCTACAAACATAAAAAAATTCTTTTTTATTATTCAGATTCCGTGGTTAAAATTGTATAATATTTTCATAAATTATATATATGATAAACTTATTAGGCTATACCCTAAAAAAACAAAAAGGGAGACAAAAAATGTCTCCCTCAATATATATTAAGATAAATTAATTATACAGCACCTTGAGCAAGCATTGCCTCTGCTACTTTTACAAATCCACCGATATTAGCACCGTTAACATAGTTAATAAATCCGCTGGAGTCTTTACCAAACTTTTCACAAGTTGCATGAATATCTTTCATAATCTGATGTAATCTTTGGTCTACTTCTTCTCTGGTCCAGCTTAATCTCAAGCTATTTTGTGACATTTCTAAACCAGAAACCGCAACGCCACCGGCATTAGCAGCTTTCCCAGGACCATAAAGAATTTTATTCTCAATGTAAACTTCAACTGCTTCTGGTGTCGAAGGCATATTTGCACCTTCAGAAATTACGAAACATCCATTAGCAACAAGAACTTTAGCTTCTTCCTCATTAAGTTCATTTTGAGTAGCACATGGAAGAGCCACATCACATTTTATTTCCCAAGGACGTTTTCCTTCGTAATACTCACAACCATATTGGTCAGCATATTCTTTAATCCGACCGCGCTTAATATTCTTAAGTTCCATTATATAAGCTAATTTCTCAGAGTCTATTCCGTTTGGATCATGAATAAATCCTGCAGAATCGGATACAGTAACAACTTTACCGCCAAGCTCATTTACCTTTTCAGTAGCATATTGAGCAACGTTTCCTGAACCTGATACCGTAACTACCTTACCTTTAAAGCTATCCCCTCTAGTTTTTAACATTTCTTCTGCAAAATAAACTGCTCCATAACCAGTAGCTTCAGGGCGGATCACACTTCCACCGTACTGAATACCTTTTCCAGTAAGGACACCAACAAACTCATTTCTGATACGCTTATACTGACCAAACATATAACCTATTTCGCGCCCACCAACACCAATATCACCAGCAGGAATATCTGTATTCGCACCAATATGCTTGCAAAGTTCTGTCATAAAACTTTGGCAAAAACGCATTACTTCGTTATCTGATTTTCCTTTTGGATCAAAATCAGAACCACCTTTACCACCACCCATTGGAAGTGTTGTTAAACTATTTTTTAATACTTGTTCAAAAGCTAAAAACTTAAGAATACTCAAATTTACAGTTGGGTGAAATCTTAGTCCGCCTTTGTATGGGCCAATCGCGCTATTCATTTCAATACGATATCCTTTGTTAATTTGAATTTCTCCTTTATCGTCCAACCAAGGAACTCTAAACAATATAACTCTTTCCGGCTCTGCTATTCTTTCAAGAACTTTAGCATGTTTGTACTTTGGATTCTCCTCGATGTAAGGAATAAGAGATTCGGCTACCTCCTGCACTGCCTGATGAAATTCGTTTTCATTTGCATTTTTGGCAATAATTTGAGCCATGAATTGTTCTACACGTGGATCCATAATTTTTTTTTAGGTTTTTAGTTAGTAATTTATGGTTTGATGTTAACAAACTTATGCAAAAAAAACTAAAAGAAAATATGCTAATACATAAAATTCACTGTTAACAAAATAACAAAACTGATTATCCTCCTGTACTTTACAACCAGTATGGACTTAAGACATCACTTGTTTTACAACTCTCCTAACCTAAATCATAAATATATTGGAGAAATCAATTTGTATTTTTTACCCGGCAATGTTCTTACAACACCCATAAACTCTAAGTTTAATAATATTGGAGATACTTTACTTGTTGACATATTGGATTTTAGACATATTGTATCGATAGGAAGCTCACTGAATTCCTTGAGAATTTCAGCAATAATTTTTTCTTCATTACTCAAATTAACGAACAAATCTCTTTGTACAGCGTCTTTATCTTTTTTTCCAGGTTCCCATCCCAGCATATATTCTAAATCCTCAATTGAAGTTAGCATTGCTGCTTTATTTGCTTTGATTAAACTATTACAACCTTTAGAGTAAGTATCAGATACTCGACCGGGAACGGCAAAAACATCACGATTATATGAATTGGCTATGTCGGCAGTGATCAAAGATCCTCCTTTTTCGCCCGATTCAATAACAATTGTTGCATCTGATAAACCAGCTATAATCCTGTTACGTTTAATAAAATTGGCTTTATCACGAATGGATTTACTTGGAAAATCAGTTATCAGCATACCTTGATTCAGAATATCTCTTGCAAACTTTTTATGCGATGCCGGATATATAATATCCAATCCGTGACCCAAAACAGCAATGGTTTTCATTCCATTATCTAATGCTGCTTGATGTGCAATAGCATCAATGCCATAAGCCAAACCACTTACAATTATTGGGTTATGATCTCGTTCTTTCAAATCTCTAATTAATTTTTTACAGAAAGCTATCCCTTCATTTGTAGCCTTACGCGTTCCGACAATACTAAGAACTTTTCGAGAATTCAGATCCACATCACCCAATGTATATATTAATATTGGGGCGTCTTCACAGTGCTTTAATCTTTCAGGATAGTTTTTATCGAGATAAAAAATCGGAGTAATTTTATTCTTTTTGATAAAAGAAATTTCTTCTTCAGCCTTTGGTATTACATTAGAATTTACTATTAAATTAGCAAGTACTGATCCAATGCCCGGTATTTTAATTAGATTCTTTTTCGACTCTGTAAATACACCTTCGAAACTCCCAACATAAGACACTAGTTTTTTTGCTGTAATATGCCCTACTTTAGGAATAAGGCTAAGTGCTATTTTATACTTTAAATTATCAATCACTATTAATCATTTATAAATTATTACATGAAATTAAAGAAAAAAAATGATTGTCCATAACATTCCTAAATAAATGCTATAAAGTATATCATTCTTGTGAAAGTAGGAATCTAATGTAAGGAAACCTTAGATTCCGCAACACCTGCCTGACGGCAGTCAGGAGTGCGGAATGACAGTAAGGTTATTGTTTATTTTTAGTAGAATAACGGATATACATTAAAAATAATTTATAAAAAAAGAAGGTACCCAAAAGAGAGTACCTTCTTACCATAAATTACAAACCTATCTACCCTGCCTGCCGGCAGGCGACAGGCAGGGTAAAAACTAGCAATTATTATTTAATTAAATAATCCCTTGATCTAACATTGCATTAGCTACTTTTAAGAAACCTGCAATATTTGCTCCTTTCACGTAATCAACATGTCCGTCAGTTCCTGTGCCATATTTAACACAAGCTTCGTGAATACTGCACATAATTGAGTGTAATTTTTCGTCAACTTCTTCTCTACTCCAACTTAATTTCATAGAGTTTTGAGACATTTCTAATCCTGATGTTGC
>JAQIBH010000089.1 GCA_027859205.1 Bacteroidales bacterium
GGGTGCATGGTTGATGGAAACGAATTACCAACTTCCGAAGCTGCACTATTTGCCAGAATGATTGTTCTGAACTTTGAAGATAATAAATTCTCAAAAGAATCAACCGAAGCTTATAAAACATTACTTGAACATAGGGATAAAGGTTTTTGCCAGGTAACAAGGGAGCTATTAAAGTATCGATCCCATATTGAAGAAAAGTTCAAAAAGGTTTTTGAAGATACGTTTTATGAAGTCAAATCATCATTAACAAAAGAAAATGAAATCTCAGACAGGCAATTAAGGCATATTGCACTTTTATTAGCACCTGTTAAATTGTTACAAGACAAACTTGATTTTCCATTTCAGTATGACAATTACGCTAATGAGGTTATTGAAAATGCAAAGACCCAGGATGAATTATCCAATGAGATTAAAGATAATACTATTTTCTGGACTGCAATAGCTTTTAAAATCAATGAAACTTACAGTGAGATAAAAGAGAATATACAATATCAAAAAGACCAGATAAAAGGAATAATCTATATAAAATTTAAGCTCCTTTATCCTTTCTATGTAGATTATGCCAAGAAAAACAATCTTAGGGTGATGGATTCTCATTCTTTAAAAGAGCTATTGACTTCGAAAGGGAATAAATCATTTATTCCAAACAGTACACAGCAAGCACGAAGTAATAAAGCTTATACAAAGAAAAATTTTGGGAGCTGTTATATGTTCAGGTACGAAAGTGCAGAGGAACAAACAGGAATTATAATTAATGGTGTTGAACTAAACCTATAATTTTTTTGCCTGATTTTCTGCCCAAACCTTTTTGTGAAAAACAATGTAAACTTAGTAAACTATGTAAACCATATAGGTTAAATTATTAGTTAATAACTCCTTAAAGGTTTACATTGGGTTTACATGGTTTACAAAGAATTTTAAGAAATGATTATAAAAAGAAATCTATATAGAGCATCTGTTTTAAACGACATATAGATTAGCATCACCTTTAATTATAACATGACGTTCCATTATTTTTACCCAAGTATCCAAAAAACCTTAATATATACCATTCAAAAAAGGGCATATTTAAAAAAGCACTCATTATATTCTCAAGAAGTACTCAAAAGCAGTTTAAATATTCAAAAATGCTCTCAAAAGCATCCAAAAGCACTTAAAAAGTACTCTTTAGACTTACTTTTTCCAATGCTAACAGGGCTTTTTGTGCTTTTATCAATGCAGTTATAGTGCCTTGGTATAGTTTTATAATGTCATCAAATCAATAGTTTCAATATAGCATTTCGCAGTCCAATATTAAAACAAGAGCTGGCATTAAAGCTGTTTCCCGATAGTCTCAACACAGAACCGACAATGCAACTCTCACCACAAGAGATAAAGCAAATCTCAAAACTCAAATAACACCTGTTTGAAAACAGAAACCTTAAGTTTACATAGAATGTAAACCGGTTTACATTGTTCTGATTTGAATGTAAACCATTAACAGTTAGATAAACAATTTGTTACAGGCCTGGTTTACATGGTTTACAAGGTTTACTTAAAATTTTGTGTGTTTGCTTTGGGTAAAAGATTTGATAAAGTTGATTTTGAGTTCGTGTTGGGTTCGCATTAAGTTAACAACGACTTAGCCTGAACCTATCATAAACTAAGGTAAAAGTTCGCTTGATGTTAACGATGAGTTAACTAATAGTTTAGTTTAACCTAACAAGCATTAAACCTAATTCCCAATATTTTTTACTTGAATTGAAAGATGAGAGAAATTACAGTTTCTATAAAATATGAAATACTCTTTTTTTAAAAATACGAGGAAATGGAACAAAATAGTTTTGCAATATCTACATAGTCATCAGTATTTTATCATCACTAATCGGTTTTATCAGTTCTATTCCTTCTACTACTATAATTAAGAAAACCTTTATCAGACATAAGATTTGACAAGGGTTTTACATTTATAACAGGAATCGTATTGGAAAGTAATATTTCTATATTATTCTTCCGAAATACTCCTGGAAATTTCAAAAACTGTTTTATTTTGCTCAAACTGATTCATCATAATTGTATGATTAATTTTTCAAGTAAAATTTCTCAAAGGACGTTCCAGCCTTTTATTAAAATTATGACAATAAGTCTGTTATGTCAAAGAGTCGTATTGTCGTCTTGATTATTTTGAAAAAAACTCATCGTAATGATCTAACACTTAAATTATTCCTAAATCAACAAATGTTAGTTTTAGGCACAATATTAATATCTATTGCAATGAAATTGAATGTTCTAAAGAAATATATATAGTTAATTTTATGAGAGATATTTATCTATATGAAACCCTTTGTTTTGTTATGCTGAAATTTGAAGATGGAATTGTTAATGTTGAGAAAAATAATTTTATATTGCTGTATTTCTGCTATTTACATTGTGTACGCAAAAAAACTTTGAAAAAAAATTGACAAATCAAAAATGTCACCATATCTTTGTAAGTGAATACTAACTTATATTGCTATGTTTTCAGAAAGACAAAAAGAAATATTATCAACATCAGTAGAAATAATTGCAGAAAAAGGCATACAAGGTTTAACAATAAAAAATCTATCTAAAGCAATAGGTGTATCTGAAGCTGCAATATATCGTCATTTTGATAGTAAAGCTAATATATTAATGACAATTCTTAAATTATTTGAAAAAGAAAGTAATAATTTTTTAAAGAACGGAACAGATATGAAACCAAGTGAAAGAATAATCGATTTCTTTAATAAGATGCTTACAGTATTTCAGGCTAATCCTTCAATTGCTTCAGTTATTTTTGCTGAAGAAATATTTCACAATGATGCATCATTGTCGGGATTGGTAAACTCTATTATAAAAAACAATCAGGATTATATTAATAATATTATCAAAGAAGGTCAAAACTTGAATATATATCGTAATGATATATCAAGTGACCATCTTACCTTGTATATTTCGGGAGCGATGAGATTATTAGTTAAAGATTGGCGTACTGAAAATTCAAAAGATAATCTCATTAAGAAGGGAGAATCTCTATTAAAAACTTTTTTCAATCTTATAAAAAAATAATTTTTTTAATATTTAAGCTAGTGAATATTTACAAACATGGATGAAGGAATTCAAGATAATTATGCAGCTTTAATGATATTGAATAACGTACAAGTTGACAAAGGAATTAATGACAATAAATTTATCAAACAAACAATGATAAAAGGGTTGAAATGGGTTTAATTGGTGAAAGGAGACCTTAACTTTTCATAGGAGTTCTTTTTGATTATAGATTTCTGGTTATAGGTCTCCGATCACCCTTTATTAATACGAATATGCAAAATTTAATTAAATATATGATATTTCTGTTGGTCCTGAAATTCTTGCAGGTGCAAATATCTTTTTAGGTGATACAGGAAGATTTGGGCAATATAATAAAAACGATATGGTATTTATAAAAATGAAATACAGCTTCTAAAAAAGCAAAAAATGAAAAGGTATATGATTGCAATGTTATTTATATTTGGGATATTCATTTCATCATGTGATGAGATCTTTGAGTATTCTCCCTATGTTATCGATTTTGAAGATGATGAACAGAATTTAACTCAAAAAAACATTTCAAAGTTATTATCAACAAAAGCACCAGACACTTTAGTTATTGCATTAACGGGTGATAGTCATCGTTTTTATGATGAAGCAGAAAAATTAGTAAATACTTTAAATCAAAATTTTGAAATTGATTTCCTAATTCATACAGGTGATTTTGCTGATTATGGTATACCTAAACAATATCAATGGAGTAATTCGATTTTTTCTAAATTACATGCTCCATATTTTGTTGTTATCGGAAACCATGATCTTGTGAGTAACGGAGAAGATGGTTATAATGAAATGTTTGGAAACCCAAACTTTTCATTTATTTATCATTCCATAAAATTCATATTTATCAATACCAATAGCCGTGAGTATGAATTTAACGGTCGAGTGCCAGATTTGAATTGGTTACAAAATGAAATAAATCCCGGAGATGAGTTTGAGAAAGTAATATTAGTATTTCATGCACCTCCCTTTGATGCAGATTTTGACTCTGATTTAGAGGGTGATTTTATGAATATATTGCATAGCTCAGATAATGTATTGTTCGCTACACATGGACACTTACATAGTTTCAATTTTTCTGAACCATATTCTGATGGTATTCCGTTTTTAAATACTGCGAGTGCTGAGAAAAACGAATTTGTTCTGGTTAAAATTTATAATAACGAATTTACATTCAATGTTGTCAGTTTTTAAACATATGATCAGTAAAAGAAATGTATTAATCATTTTGTTAAGTGTTATGGTATTTAACACTTACGGAAAGATGAATTCTTTTTCTGATAATAAAAAATTAACATGGATAAAAGCAATTTATCCAGATCATTATAAAATCCAGTTTGCCGGAGGAATAGGTTTTGTATCGGGAGGTTTAGGCTATGATTTTTTTAAAGAACGAGTAGACATCACCTACTTTTATGGATACGTGCCTGAGTGGTATTCAAAAGAAGATTTGCACAGTGTTAGTTTACAACTTTCAGGAAAACCATTTAGGATAGAACTAAATAATAAACTAGAGTATTATCCATTAAATATTGGAATATTTTTACATCATACCTTTGGTAGCGAATATTACATTACCCTACCCGATCATTACCCTGAAGATTACTATTGGTGGTCTCCAGGAAGAACAGGTGGATTGTTTCTTGAAGGGCAACTTAACTATCAGTTTAAAGAACCTGATCATGTTTTTTCAGAAATTGGGTTTTACTACCGAATTGTTACCAGAGGCGTTTATTTAACCAGTAAAATCTCTAACACTTCTATTCCCATAGAAGATATATTCAGTTTAGGTTTAGGAATTGTAATTTATTATTAAAATGACAACAAAAAAACTTTTAATCATTTTAACTCTCCTTTCTTTTTTGAATATTAATCTAAAAGGAGTAGAAAAGAACGACAGCATAACTCAAATCCCATTAACAACTATTGCTCAGGCACATCAGGGAAATAGTTATGTAACGATTCTTGAAGGAATTGGACAAATAGAACACCTTTGGTTTGAGGGCAACTTGATTCCAAGCTTTTATATTAGAAAAAGTAAAGATTCAAGACTATTAGGAGTATTAACCACACAGGTAATTTTAAGAATGTATCAGGAAGAATCCTTTCCTGTACGTACGCCCAGTTATATGCCACAAGCGACAGTTTACTGGTCAATTTATAATAAACAAAGATATGAGAGCATGAATATATTTGGACGATTAGCGCATCATTCCAACGGGCAGCAAGGTGACTTTTTTCTTGAAGATGGAAGCATTAATGTAAAATCAGGTGATTTCTCAACAAATTATTTTGAAGTTGGACTTATTAAAACTTCTTTAAATGAAAGGTTTAATGCCGTAAGAATGTTCCGAACATCAATTCAGATCCACCCTCCTGGTTTGTCAGCAGACGAATTGGATGATATTTACAGCTTTTACCGTTGGAACAACTTTATTTACATTTTTAAATTAAATAAATCCGAAAATAAATTTACTAAATCTCAAAAAGCCAACATTTCGTTAAAAGCAGAATTAAATTGGTTCTTTGGCGATTATAACAACAACAATTTTCTGGATATTAATCGCTTAACATTCTCAACTACATTTACATATCATCCTTCATTTTTTGAAGACATTGTTTTATTTGCTCAATATTATTACGGGAAAGATTATTATAACATGTATTTCTCAAATACACTAAATGTCTTTCGGGTTGGAATTATGACTGAGCTTATTAGATTTTAAAATAACCAGATTATGAATTTTAAACTAAAATTAAGAAAGAATATGACTTATACTAAACCGAATATTATTTTGATAATATTCCTGCTTTTTACATGTACATCTTTTAAAGATCCGGTTATTAAAGCCGATGAGATAATAGGGAATTGGTTATTACCAGATAACCTTGAGATCGAAATATTCAAAAAGAACAATAAATATTATGGTAAAATAACTGAGGTTTATGGATTTAAAGATGGACAAGAAAAGGATATTCATAATCCAGATCAATCTCGGAGAAATGATGACTTAATGGGTAAAATTATAATTTCTGATCTACAATATGATTCTGAAACTGAACAATGGATAAATGGGAGCATATATGCTCCACAAAAAGGTCTAACTTTAAATCTGACAATTTTAACTGTAAATAAAAAAAACTTAGAAGCCAGAGGAAGCAAATTGTTTTTTAGTAAAAAAATTATTTGGAAACGAATATAAGACTATGATTTATTTAGATTATACCGTCGCTAGAATTAAGAATTTAGCAGTGAAAGTCTTTTATGAAAAAGGTTTTAATGGCGCCCGTATTCATGAAATAGCGAATCAAGCTAATGTTAGCCAATCGCTTTTACATTATTATTTTAGGACAAAAGAACAGTTATATAAAATAATAGTTGATGATAGCATTGATATGGTTATTAAAAATATGTCTCCTGTCTTAAAAAAAGAGCTAAGCTTTTTTGAACTAATTGATCAATTTATAAATAATATTCTTACTTTATTTAAAGATAACAGAAGCCTTTTATCTTTTATAATTAATGAATACAACCAGAACTTCGAAAAAATAAAATCAGAATTAGAACCTCTTTTTAATTTCTTTAAAGAGTTTGAGTATAAAATACGTATTCAATCACAGAAAGAAAATATAACAATAAAAGACCTCAGGCATTTTATTGTTAATATCATATCATTATGTGGTTGGCAAGTTATAGGCATTAATATTTTCAATATGGAAAATAGCAATATTAAAAATTCAGACTCACTAGATATTTCAGAAGCGCGAAAAAACATTTATGAAAGTGTTGTTAGTTCTTATACTAAAAAAGATTTATGATTATGAAAACCAGACCAAACAATAAAATAATATTCTATTGGATATTAGCATTAACGTTAATAGGATTGTTATTCTTCTATATAGAAAATAAGCCTATACTTTATATAACTAGCAGCTTTATTGTACTGACCCTTATATTTAATAGAGTTTCTTACTTAAAACTAAAAGCAGATAGCTTATTAATTGCTCAAACTAGTTTTTTGATTTTTCCCACATTTAAGTTTTTAATCAATACAAATGATATAATAAATTTATCATTAATTGATTATAAAGATATCCGCATTAATGATTCCAGAAAATATGCAGAATTCGAAGCCGTTGTAGTTATTGAAATAATAACTGGAACCCTTTTTTATAAACCCAATTATAAACTTGTAATTGATTTAACACAAAACAAAAGGGTTGAATTTGATATTAATTCTCGTAAAAAAGATGTTTTGAAAATCATAGGGGATTTACAAAAACAAATTAACTAAACACATTATGTTTGTTTATGAACATATAAATAAATCTTGAAAATCTAACAAATTATTTTATAAAGATGTTTATGTCAGAATATAGGATGACTATTATTGTTCCGGTATTTAACGAACTTGATAATCTGGATAGAATTAAAGACACATTTTTAGAATACTTAAGCAAAAGCAAAAATAAAAGTCAGGTATTATTCATTGATGATGGATCAACCGACGGTAGTTTCAATAAAATACTTGAGATTTGTAATACGAAGCCTAATTTTAAATATATTAAGTTTCAGAAAAATTGTGGTCTAAGTAATGCTATAAAAGCAGGAATAGACTCTTGTACTACTGAACTTATTGGTTACATTGATGCCGATCTACAAACATCACCTTTTGATTTTGATAATTTATTACAAGATATTGATTGTTACAAAGCTGTAATAGGCTACCGGGCTAAGCGAAAAGATTCATTAAGTAAAAAAATACAGTCGTTAATTGCTAATAGTATTAGACGTGCACTAATTAATGATGGTATTATTGATACTGGATGCCCCTTAAAAGTAATCAAAACCGAAACTGCAAAAAAGATTCCCTTTTTTGATGGAATGCACAGATTTCTACCTGCATTAATACAACTGCAAGGTGGCTCAGTTAAGCAGGTCCAGGTCCGTCATTTTGAAAGAATTGCAGGAAAATCAAAATTCAATCTTTTAAATAGATCTATTAAACCTTTACAAGATGCATTTGCTTACCGCTGGATGCAAAGCAGATATATTAATTATACAATTGATAAATCTAATCTAAATGTATGAGCGAGTGGTTATCTTACAAAACCTTTGTATATATCATAGGTTTTATAGCACAAATACTATTTTCAGCAAGATTACTATTACAGTGGATTCAATCTGAGAAAGTTAAAAAAGTCTTAACCCCAGTTTTATTTTGGCAGTTAAGCCTGATTGCTTCTTTCTTGCTTTTTACTTACGGATGGCTGCGAGATGACTTTGCAATTATTCTAGGGCAATCAATTACTTATTTTATATACATCAGGAATATGCAATTACAAGGTTCCTGGAAAAAACTTCCCTGGATATTTCGTGCTTTATTAATTCTGTTCCCTTTAATGATTGTAGTATATTCTTTTAATAATAATCAAATCGATTTTAATCGTTTATTTAAGAATGAAGATATCCCTTTTAAACTATTACTTTGGGGAAGTCTGGGGCAAGTTATTTTTACGTTAAGATTTGTTTATCAGTGGATTTATTCAGAACGAAAGAAAGAATCATCTTTACCTTTTGTCTTTTGGATGTTAAGCTTAATAGGCTCGATAATGATTTTGAGTTATGCCGTAATTAGAAGAGATCCGGTATTATTCTTTGGTCAATTATTTGGATTTACCATATATCTCAGAAATATTATTATTGGATTAAAAAGATAGAAAATGAAAAATCACTTACATTTTAAAATCGTTTTTCTTATATATGCTGTTGCATTATTTATAAATATTGGTTCATTTGGAGTAGTGGAAAGTAGCGATGCGAGATACGCAGAAATAGCAAGGGAAATGTTTGTTTCTGGAGATTTAACACATCCCAATTTACTTGATGTTCATCATTATCATAAACCACCATTAACTTATCAAATAACTGCCCTGGGATACAAACTATTTGGTGTTAATCCATTTGGAGCAAGATTTTTCTTGCAAATCGCGATCCTTTTGCAATTGGTTTTAGTGTATTTATTAACGAAATTGTTGTTTAAGAATAATCAAACTGCATTGTGGGCCATGATTATTTATCTGAGTTATCCTATAGTATTAGTTTCTTCAAGAAACCTAACTACGGATGCTTTCCTTGCAACTTTCGCATTATGGAGTATTTATTCCTGGGTAAAATATCGAAAAAGTGGAATCATATTCTATCTATATTCCTTCACCGTATGCCTGGGTCTGGGGTTTTTAACCAAAGGTCCTGTAATTTTTATTGTTCCGGTTGTTTTTATCCTGTTTTTTAATCGAATTGAAAAGTCCAAAATATCCTTTAACATTCATCATGTTTTAGCTTGGTTGCTATTTTTAGGCATTGCAACGTCCTGGTTTGTGTATTTGTCTATTCAGAATACCAATTTCATTAATTACTTTTTAGGAAGGCAAACAGCTGACAGGTTTTCGAAGAATGTTTTTGGAAGGACAGAGCCTTTTTGGTATTTTATGGCATTTGGACCTTTAGTAGCATTGCCATGGTTTATCTTAACACTTTATTTAATAAAGGATCAAATTAAGCTTTTCTCAAGAAAATCACTATATAATGCATTATTAATAGGATGCCTGGTTCCTCTTATTTTCTTTTCTATATCCTCATCAAAGAGAATTTTATATATCTTACCTGTTTTTAGCTTAATGGCTGTATTAACAGCTCAATTGTTTTCAAAAATTTCTATTGAGAAAAGTAAAATTGTTTACAAGATCTTGATCGGTTTTCTTTTAGTTCTTGTTCTTGCTTTTTCTGCAACATTATTTATTAATATAGAATTTATCGTTCCTAAGTCATTAGGGATTATAAGTATCTTTATGATTCCTTTCATTTTTTTAATATACAAAACGAAAAGAATTAATTCTAAATTGAAATCAATGCATTTAACTGTAGCAATATCAATATTATTATTAATAGGCAGCGGGGTTGTTCTCTCCACAAATCAATTAAAAGTAAATAGTCCTAAACCAGTTACTGATTTTATATTGGGAAAAAAACTTAATGATAGGAAGATCATAGTTTACAATACTATGAAACCATCAATAGCTTTTGGTCTAAATAAATCTATCATTTCTTTAAATGATGGAAACTCTGATTTGGCAAGGGAGATACAGTTCGAAAAAGATCTAAATTGGAAAAAATATTTGATCGATATGAATAACGAGACTGAATTACAGTATTTAAAACAAATATTAAGTGAGCCAACAGTACTCTTGTTATACAAAAAGCCACTTCCCCAAAATTTAGAGTGGATGCTAAGCTATTATAAAAATATAAAGATTATGGAAAAATGGGCAATTTACTATTAATTCTGGTTATGTATTAATATAATGTAGAATTTCACTTTGTACTTTTAATCAGTATTTAAATCTGTACAAAAGAATTAATACAATAATATATGGTTTTCGATACTAACGTGTTGAAATTATTAAATCCGCAACAATACTATAAAACATAACTTTGAATTTTAAAATCAATTGATCGTTTAGACGAGTGAATATTTACAACTTTAAAAATAAAAATTATGGAAATAAAAAAGACTGAAATAATTGAAAAGGCTGCACATATTATTATGAATAGGGGGTTAGAAGCTCTTACAATTCGCAATCTTGCAACCGAATTGAAAATAGATAAAAAAGAACTTTACAATCTATTCACAAAAGATGATGATATTCTTTTAATGATGTTTGACGGTTTTGAAAATGAACTTAAAGAATTCATTCATAAATTGAGGAATAATGATGAGACGGCCGAAAAAGAGTTTAAATCGTTATTTAAAAGCCTATATAACTTGTTTTTACAGAAACCCTATTACCTATCTATCATTTTCGATAAAAGTTTGAAGAAAAGAGATGAAAGTATTAAGATGTCAATTTTACGAATGAAAGATCTTGCGGAAAAATATCTAACAACACTAATAAATACAGGGAAAAAGGATAGTACTTTCAAAACGAAAACATCTACCAAGTTATTGGTAGGCAAAATGTTATCTGAATTTAGGCTATTGATGAGAGATGAGCAATATTTTAATAAAATGGTACTGGAGCTAAAAACATTGAAGAAATCTAAAGACTAGCATAAAAATAAAAGCTCAAAAAAGTTCTAGAAATAAACAATTATGATCTTTAGGTTTTTGCTTTGTTTTATTCTTGTATCACAATCTGATATTTCAATATTTTACTCTTTTCATTCCTAACTAAGAACATTTGATTAATATTTTAAAAACAGCTTATAGAAAATAAATTTATATAGAAATATTTAGATTAAGCTTAAGTGAAAATATAAACAACGGAAATATATTTTGTAGAATAACAAAAAAAGTATACTTTTGTAAGTAAATACTAACTAACATGAATTAAAATGTTATCTGAACGACAACAGGAAATAATTGAAAAGTCAGTAGATCTCATTGCAGAAAAAGGAATTCAGGGCTTTACTATTAAAAATATATCAAAAATAGTAGGTATTTCGGAGGCTGGAATTTATTATCATTTCGAAAGTAAAACAGAGATTATACTAACCATTTTAACTTCTTTTCATGCAGAAAGTCAAACAAATTTTGAAAATCTAAATAATAATAAAAAGGATTCTTTTGAAAAGATAACAGCTTTTTTCAGCGCAATGTTAAATATTTTTGAATTAAAGCCATCTGTAGTTTCGGTTATCTTTTCTGAAGAAATATTTCAAAATGAACCCGCACTTGTAGAAGAGGTAAAAATAACAATGAATAGTAATCAGGAATATATAGTCAGGTTTATAAATCAAGGAAAGGAATCGAATCTGATTCGTATGGATATTGATAGTGAATTTTTATCACTATTTATTTTAGGGGCAATACGATTGTTGGTGAAGAATTGGAAAAATAATGGAATGAATTTTTCGCTAAAAGATAAAGGTAATCAGCTTATAATGTCATTTATTGAAATGACAAAGCGCTAAATATTTTTTTGTTTAGCAAGTAAGTTAATGTTAACAAACACGGATTTTGTGTACTAATATATATTTGATATGATTTATTTGGTAATTATTATAATAAGTCTTTGTTCATACACTTTTTGTAATGAGGATAATATCCGAAAGTTTAAAATTATAAAAGTGCAGAATATACTCACAGGCATTAATTCAGTAAATACAAATGTAAAATATAGTTCTATTGAAACTGATGATTACTTCACGAAACAAAAGATTACGCTATGTGGATTTTTATCTATTTTTTAATGCCTGTAAACTGGAGTTTTTAAAAAAGTATTAAAAAGTGGAATTTGATTATATAATTTATTAACTTAAGAAACTATTAAAATGAAAAAGAGTGATTTAGCAAGTGTTTTGGTTGGTTTAATTATATTAATTACAACAACATCACTAAAAAATGTTGAAATAAAGCAAGATGAAATTATAGGGAAATGGTTGTTGCCGGATGGTATTGAATTAGAAATATTTAAAACTGGAAATACTTATGAGGGTAAAATAGTTGAATTGCACAATTTTAATAATGGACAAACCAAGGATATTTATAATACGAATAAATTAAAAAAGCAGGATTTATTAATCGGAAAAATTATAATGCAGAATTTAATGTACGATGCGAAAAGAATGAAATGGATTAGCGGAACAATTTATAATCCCGGTAAGGGAATAACTGCAAATTTAGAAATTGTAGAAGTAAGTATAGATAATTTAACTGCAATAGGGTCAAAACTATTGTTTTCAAAAGAAGTAAAGTGGACAAGGGTTTCAAATTAATATAGTACTATTAAAATTAAAACGAAGAGGATATGAAGGTGTTAAGATTACTATTATTCAGTCTTTTATTTTTAAGTTTTTTACAAGTAAAAGCACAAAACAATGATATTTTAATAGTATCAGACAATGAATATTATAAAGTATCACAGTTTGAGAATATCTTAAAAGAAGAAATAAGTAAACTTCTAAGCTCGAGATTTCAAAGTGAAATTTTAAATGCAGATTATACGCAATTAAGTGATTATAAACTGCAAAAATTTGCACAAAACAGTCAGTTAACAATTACTATTGGTGAAAAATCATTAAAAAGCATAATACCATTTATAAAGGATAAACCAATTATTGCGGTGAAATTCCCGTGGGATGAATTTAATTTTCAATTGCCTGAAAAATGCTTTCAGATAGATATTCCTTTTGATTTTGTTGGCGATCTAAATGAATTTACATCAGCATTTAATCTAGATAAAGTATTTATTGTTCAACAAGAGTCGGATATCCGGATTAAAGAACTAATCAATAAAAAAATATCCGGCAAAGGTATTAATTATGAATTTATTCGCATTGATCAATTATCATTACTCCCTGATTCGTTAAAAGTCGGCTGTTATTTTCTCCCGATAACTCAGTTTTCATTAATTGAAAAAGAGCTTGATATTTTGAATAAAAAAAGAATCCCAAGTATGGTTATTCATGATTTATCATCGCTGGATGCCGGAATAACCATTTGTAAACTCCCACAAACAAGTAAAGATGTATTGGCAAAAACAATCGCAATAAATGTTTTAAAGATTTTAGAAAAGAAGGAAATTGAATCTGCAGATGATATACAATCAGATCAGTACTCCATGTACATAAATATGCGATCGATCAGGCAAATAAATAAATATCCTAAACCCGAATATTTTTTTAATGCAACGCTGGTAAATATTACTGATTTTCCATCAGACACTTTATATTCGTTAGAAAATATAATTTTAAAAACCTTAGAGAACAATCCAAAATTCAACATTAGTAAAGCTGATATAAAAATAGCCGATATAGAAAGAAAAAAGGCTTATAAAAAGTTTTTACCTCAGGTAAATGCTGGTTTAAGTGAAGTTTTATTAAGTGATAATCTGGCTGAAGCTTCTATGGGTCAAAAGGGAACCAGTACACTTTCGGCTGTAGCTTCATATAATCAGATTTTATTTAATGAAAAAGCATTAGCCCAGATTACAATAAAAAAGATACAAAAAGAAAATGCTCAATTAGCAAACAATAGGGAATATCTCGATTTAGTTGTTGATGCATCACAGGCATATTATAGTTTATTATTTGCGAAAACCAACTTGACAATTCAGAATGAACATATTAAACGGGTACGACAAAATCTGGAAATTGCTATAGTACAACATGCTATTGGCGAGACAAGTATTAGTATTGTTAACAGATGGAAATCAGAACTGAGTATCTCCCAAATGGCTATTAACGAAGCAATGACAATGACTCAATCTGCCATATATAAACTCAATGAAATTATGAATCAATCGCTAACAAGTCCATTTACTGTTACTGAAGAGTTAAACACAAATATGTTAACATTTTATGATGATATCGTTCTAATTCTTCAGAATGTTGAAAAATCAAGATATTTTGCTGATTTTATCATTCAAAAATCAAATGAAAATTTGCCTGAATTTAAGCAGATTGAGAATGCCATAAAATCACAAGAACGATTAAATAAATCATATACACAAAATGCATTTATGCCTACAATTGCTATAAATGCTTATGCAGGTGATGTTTTAGACCGGCAAGGTGTAACTCCAATTCCTAATTTACCAATCCCAAATCCACCGGATGATCTTACATGGAATGCATCATTCAGTTTAAGTATTCCGATTTTCGATTCGCAGCGAAGATCAAATGCACAACTTACAAAAATTCAAATTGACAAATTACAGGAACAAGAACAATTAATACATAATCAAATTGAGTTGGCAACAAGATCTACAATTGAAAAACTCAGAGCTTCTTATTTCGATATTCAGCTTTCTGAAAGTGCAATGAATTCTGCAAAAGAGAATTTTAATATTGCTCAACGTGCTTATAAAGAAGGAACATTGAGTGCGATACAATTATTAGATGTTCAGGAAGTTGTAGTTAAAACCGAGCAAAAATTGGCAATTGCTAAATATCAATTTATTTTACAACATATTGGTTTAGAGCGATTAATTGGGAAATATTATTTTATATCAGATAAAGAGGAATTTGATGATTTTATAAAAGAATTCAATACATTTTTAATTGTAAATAATTAAACAATAACATATGAAACATTTAATTTATTTTATTGGAATAGTTATTAGCACTTCGATTATATTTTCATGTGCTAATAAAGAAAAAAGTGAGCAAGAATCTATTCGTCCTGTATTTTACGAAAGGGTAGAAAAATCAATTGTTTTTATCGATAAAACTTATCCGGGTGTTGCTCAGTCGCAGCAAGTATCGAATTTAAGCTTTAAGGTTGGTGGAACAATTAAAAGAATCAATGTGGAGCTTGGACAAGAAGTAAATAAAGGAAAAGTGTTGGCATCGCTTGTAAAAGATGATTATAATATTAAGCTTCAACAGGCACAATCATTTGTTTCAAGTGCAGAAACTCAATACAACACAGCAAAATCGAGTTATGAACGAATTGAAAAATTATATAAGAACAGTGGAGTTTCGTTAAATGATTTTGAAAAAGCAAAGGCACAGTTTGAAGCTAGTCAGGCACAATACGAAACTGCAAAATCGCAGTTGCAGGCTGCTAAAAACCAAGTAAGTTATACCGATTTAAAAGCACCTTTTAACGGAAAAGTTTCAGGTGTATTGTTGGAAGCAAACGAATTTGCACCTCCCGGACGACCAGCAATATTAATTTCATCACAAGGAAATATAGAAATTAAGGTTCCTATGCCTGGAAGTGTTGTTCAAAAAGTTCAGGTAGGTGATAAGGTAAAAGTATCATTCAAAACCTCAAATAATGAAATTTTTGAAGGATTAATTTCTGAAATATCATTTGGAATTAGTAATCAGCCAACTTATCCGGTTATTATAACCATTTCAAAAAGTGGTAATAGAATTAGGCCCGGAATGGTTGTTCAGGTTCAGTTTTTACAAAAGGAATCATTTGAAACAAATGAATATAAAGCTTTTGTATCGGTAAAAGCTGTTGGAGAAATAAATGAAAAGAATTTTGTTTATGTTCTGGAGAATGAAAAAGATGGCATTTATGAAGCCCATAAAAAGGTTATTGAAACAGGTGAAATTATGAATGGATATTTTCCAGTTATTAATGGATTGATTCCAGGCGATATTGTTGTTACTGCAGGGCTGGAATTTATGTACGATGGTCGTAAAGTTAAGCTTTTAGAGCAAAAATAAGATTGAAAAAATAAAAATTGGAAAAATGAATCTGACAAAAATAGCACTCAATAATAATAGAACAACTATCATGGTTTTTATCATTATAGTTGTGGCAGGATTGTTTGGTTACCAGTATCTTGAGCAGGATAGTATGCCGCCTTATACAGTAAGGATAGCATCTGTTGTAACAAGATTTCCGGGAGCAAATCCTGAACGTGTAGAATCTTTAATAACCGAAAAACTAGAGGAAGTAATTCAGGAAATACCTGAAGTAAAAACAATTGAAAGTGAATCGCGAACAGGGATCTCAATTATTACCGTTGAGCTTAAAACTGAAGTTGGCAAGAATAATCTGCGAAATGTTTGGGACGAGATGAGACGTAAGGTAAAAGATGTTGAACCAATGTTGCCTGATGGAATTTTTGGGCCAATTGTAAAAGATGAAGATATAGGCGTTGTGCACGGTATTATTTTGGGATTAACAAGCGATGATATTTCGTACAATATTCTTGAAGAATACACAGAAGAAATCAGAGATGAGTTAATAAGATTACCTGATGCTGCTAAAGTAAAGCTGGGTGGTATACAGCAGGAGCGAATTTATATCGAATACGATGATGCGCAACTGGCAAATTATGGATTAACAAGTTTAAAACTTAAAAATATAATTTCAGCTTCTAACATTCTGCATCCCGGAGGTACTGTGAGCTTAGCCAATAAAAGTATTATTCTGGAGCCTACAGGTAATTTCGAAAACATTGAAGATATAAAGAATACATTAGTTCCAACAAATAATGGAACACCGGTTTTTCTTGGAGATATTGCAGTTGTTAAAAAGGGATATATTCAACCGGAAGAGAGTATTGTCAGAGTTAATGGTAAACGAGCTATTTCCTTGTCCATTGCATTAAAAGACGGTGCTAACATAGTAACACTAGGTGATGAAGTTGATAAAAAAATTAATGAGATAAATGAACGCCTTCCAATAGGTCTTGATTTGGTTCGGGCAGCTTCTCAGGATCAGATTGTAAATCGTCAAATTAGTGATTTTCTGAAAAATCTTGTGCAAAGTGTTTTAATTGTACTTACCGTGATGTTCATTTTTCTTGGATTCAGAACAGGATCTATAGTTGCTGCATTGGTTCCAATGACTATTATATCATCATTGTTTTTAATGAATGTTTTTAATGTTGGATTAAATAAAGTTTCATTGGCTGCACTAATAATTTCAATGGGATTATTGGTTGATAATGCCATTGTAATGTCTGAATCTATTATGGTACAAATGGAAAATGGTGATTCAGTATTTCAAGCAAGTGTAAATTCCTGTAAAATACTAATAATACCACTTTTGACATCCACCTTAACAACATCATTTGCTTTTCTTGCTTTCTTTTTAGCTGATACACCAATGGGCGAAATTTCGTCGCCGTTATTTTCAGTTGTAACAATTGCTTTATTAAGTTCATGGGCACTTACGTTTACTTTTGTACCCCTACTTTCATTGTACGTTATTAAGATAAAAAAGAATAATAAGGAACAAGATAAAAAGGCTGATAAATACTTTAAGCAATTTAATTTATGGTATAATAAAGTATTATGCAAAGTTTTAAAGAAGCCGATTCTGTTTTTATCATTTATTATTACATTACTGATTCTAGCCATTATTTCAATGCAATTTTTACCATTTAAATTGGTTCCCGATAGCGATAGAAATCTAGTAACGGTTGATATTAAATTTCCATCAGGAACAAATATCGATATAACAACTCAAACTGTACAAAAAATTGAAAAATTCATTGATGATTCATTAGGATTAAATGCAGACAGAACAAAAGGAGTACAAGACTATTCGGCTTATATCGGAGTAGGGCCTGAGCCATACGATTTAGGCTATTTTAAGGGTGAATCAAGCTCTAATTATGCTCATATGCTGCTTAATACAAGTGGTGATTTAGATAATGATTATGTGATCGAAATTTTAGATAATTTCTGTTTTAATAATATTCCCGATGCAGATATTAGAGTAAATCGTTTATCGGGAGCAGGAGCCGCAGGTACGCCGGTTGAAATTAGGTTGTTTGGAAATAACCCTATGGTTTTATCTGATCTGAATGAAAAGGTTAGAGCTAAACTTATAAGTATGAACGGAACTAAAAATATTACCGATGATTGGGGACTGAAAATTAAGAAATTGGTTGTAAACATTGATGAGTCAAAAGCTCGTAAAGTAGGATTATCAAATTTTGAAATAGCTAACGCTTTAAATACTGAATTATCAGGATTTAAAGTAGGAGATTTTAGAAAGGGTGATAAAAATCTACCAATTCTGTTAAAAGGAAATCCGGATGAAGAGAAAAGTCTTGAAGGCTTAAAAGGATTAAGCATATTTTCGAATCAGTTGAAACAAAATATTCCTTTAGAACAAGTTGCTGAAATTAAGCTGGAATGGCAAAATCCGAAGATATTTAGAAAAGATATGGTTCGTGTTTTAACTGTTGGCACTTATATAAAAACAGGATATACTGCTGCTGAAGTAATTGCTACTATTGAGCCATGGATAGAAGAAGAACAACAACTATGGCCTACTGGATATACTTATGAATTAGGTGGAGAAGATGAAAGTAAAATTGAAAATATAGGTGCTGTTTTTGCGAATTTGCCATATTCAGCATTCTTAATTATTTTATTATTAATAATGCAATTTAATTCAATTAGAAAAACTTTTATTGTATTTATAACTATTCCGTTTGGAATTATCGGAGCTGTTTTTGGATGGTATATTGGAGGATCTTTTATAAGCTTTTTCGGAATTTTAGGAGTTATTGCACTTGCCGGAATTTTAGTTAATAATGCAATTATTCTTATAGACCGGATTACAGTTGAAAAGGATAGTAATCCTGAAATATCGGATCAAAATGCAATTGTGCTTGCTGCAAATCATAAGTTTAGGCCTGCATTATTAACTACTCTAACTACATCATTAGGAATGGTTCCGTTATGGTTAGGTGGTGGTTTGTTATGGGAACCTTTATCGTTGGCTATTATTTTTGGATTATTGTTTGCTACTATAATAATTTTACTTTTTGTACCTGTACTTTACAGACTGCTTTATAGAATTAGTTTTAAGGATTATGTATTTGACAAAAGTATTTTAGAGCATCATTAATGATGCTCTAAAATACTTTTTAACTAGAAGAATGTCACATGGAAGCAATGAAAAACTTAATAGAACGCGCGCAAGCTCGTCAAGATTGTAGAACAGATATTGACACTGAATTTTTGGATGGTGCATTGAGATTATTAGTAAGGAAACGACATTTTCAAAATAATGATTCCCCGCTTACAGAAAAAAGTGAAGAGTTAATAGATGCATTTTGGAAAATGGTTAGTAATTAAATTTTTTTGATTCATCAAGTTGGTAAACGCTCACAAACAAGAAAATACAATATTTAATAGACAAAGTTTTTATAAAAAGAAAGTGTGAAAATATTAATACAAAAATATAGATTTTTAATTGTTATAGGAGTTGTAATTCTTACTTCTCTTTCAATTTCTCAGTTTACAAAACTTTCTATTAACTCAAGTTTTAATGATTACATCCCAAAAGATGTTGGAAATAGAGCTCATCTAAATAATATAAATAAGATTTTTGGTGGCAGTGAAAAAATTATGCTGATATTATCCAATTCTCAAGGTATAATTAATAATGAAAGTTTTGATGGAATACAAAATTTAACAAAGGAACTTCAGGAATTAGAAGGGATAGAACAATGTTTATCACTATTAGATGTAATAGATATTAAGCTTGAAGATGGAATAACTTACCTGGATCCACTTCTAAGTGATATTCCTACGAATAGAAATGAACTCGAAAATCTAAAATCATCGATTCTAAATAATAGTATGGGGCAACGTTTTGTTTCATCAGATCTTACTTCAACAGCTATTGTCTTAACAAAGTCTAATGATATTGAGGATAATAGAATAATTCCAGCCATTAAAGATCTTGTTGATAATTATTCTGGACAGGAAAAAATACATATTGGTGGTTTATCATACATACGGCACTCTATTAAATCCTATATAAAAGTCGATTTGATAACTTTATTACCAGCAGCTCTGGTTCTTATGGTTCTGATGCTTTATTTCTCTTTTAGAGAATGGAAGGGTGTTTTGTTACCATTTTCAGTTGTTATTCTTTCCATCATTTTTTCATTTGGTTTAATGGCAGTTCTTGGATGGGAAATATCTCTTATGTCGGTGCTTTTACCTATTATGTTAATTGCTATTGCTAACGATTATGGCATTCATTTAATAAATCTATATCAGGAGAAAGTCATTTTGTATAAGAATTCTAGCATGAAAAATGTTGCTGTTAATATATACCGTGAATTGAGAAAGCCAATTTTAATCACTGCTTTAACGACAATTGGAGGTATGTTAGGTTTGTTATCGCATAAAATGCCACCGGCTGCTGAGTTAGGAGTTTTGGCTTCTTTTGGAATAAGTTCCGCATTGTTAATGAGCTTATTGCTAATTCCAATTTTATTAAGTTTCTGGAATAAGCCCAAAAAAAAAGCACCTGTTAATAAGGCACGTAAGCCGATCGTAGATAGAGTACTTACTCTTTTTTCAAAATGGGTTACCATTTACCCAAAACGCGTTGTTTTATCGTTCATATTAGTTGCACTGATAAGTATTGTAGGACTTTTTTTCCTTAAAGTAGATACAAATATTGAAAGTTATTTTATTGGGAAATCTGATATAAGAAAAGGTATTGATTTAGTTAATGAGAAATTTGGAGGGTCGCAATATGTGTCTATTCTTTTTAAGGGTGATGTATTATCTCCGGAATCTTTGCAGCGTATCGATAACTATACTAAGGAAATAGAGGAGCTACCGGAAGCTGGACATGTTATCTCTCCCAGTATTTTTTTAAAGGAATTAAGCAAAGCCATGTACATGCCTAATGAAAAGGGATACTTGAAACTACCGAAAACACAAGATGAGGCTTTTCAATATCTTGAGATTTTTTCAATGAGTGGTTACGATGATCAAGTATCGCAACTTATAGACTATAATTATGAAAATGCACGAATATTGGTTAGTTTAAAAGATGGTAGCAATCAAACTGGAAAATCATTATTAAAATCATTAAACAAAATTACTGAAGGGGATCCTCTACTAGTTTGTATTGCCGGTCCGGGTTTATCCAAAATTCAAATTGCAGATATGGTTATTCAAGGACAAATTACATCGTTGATTTTAGCATTTGTTATCATTTTTATTATACTCTCTATAATTTTCAAATCTATAGTTGCAGGTCTAAACGGTATATTGCCTTTAGTTTTATCAACACTTATTTTATTTGGAGTTATGGGTTTTCTGGGTATCTCGCTCGATATCGTTACCACATTGTTGTCATCGATTATGATTGGAGTGGGAGTGGATTATACCATACATTTTTTATGGCGATACAAAGCAGACTATGCTAAATTAAGAGACAATAAACAGGCAATAATCTCTACTCTTAACACCGCAGGAAGAGGAATAGTATTTAATGCTTTTTCTGTAATTGTTGGCTTCTCGGTTTTGATATTTTCAAATTTTGCTCCTTTAAGATTTTTTGGAGTTTTAGTGGCTGTATCAATTTTCTCATGTTTAATAAGTGGTCTATTGCTGATTCCAGCAATTATTACTATTACAAAACCTCGTTTTTTAGAACCTCATTTAAAACCTATATATGAAAAGATCTATACTTATAATTAGTTCTATACTTTTTGTTTTTATTACTGTTGCTAATGATAATATTAATGCTAAAGAATTATTTGAAGCTTCAAAACTAAAATTATCGATAGCAAATGTGCATTTAATTCTAGACCTAGAGACCTTTGATAAAAAAGGAAATCGAAAATCGAAAGTGCTGGAAGTATCCTATGCAACTTTTGATCAGCTCAAGAAAGTAAAAATTGAATTTATTGCTCCTGAAAATATTATGGGCACGAAAATTATTACCACCGAATATCCCGACAAGAAAGGTCTAATTGAGATTTACATGCCATCTACCGGCCGAGTACAAAAAATAAGGGCTAGCCAAAGTAATTTAAAGATTATGGGAACAGAAATACCAATAGCGCAATTTAGTAGTACAATAAATTCTGATTTTGATTTTACACATATAGGAAGTGAAGTTGTAAATGGTTTACAATGTTATAAGATAAAGGTGCAGAATCCAAATGGTAAAGGAGATTATGGAATAGCTTTTATTTCTAAAGATAAAGAACAGTTGTATCGTGTCGAGAAATACGATTCGCAAAGCAAACTAATTATTTTAACAGAGTTGCTAGAATACACAAAAATCAACAACTCAAGTAACATAGTATATCCACAACGCATTTTTGTAAAAAATTTTAAAACTGGGAAAAGCTCGAATATGAATATTCGAAACATGAATTTTTTAGAAAAAGTGACAATCGAAGATTTTAAATTATCAACAAAAACATTATTAACTAACTAATCTAACAGATATAATGATATTTCATTCGTCCATAGAGCCTATTTATTATATACTACCGATAGTTGGTTTGGTAATTGGTTTATTTGGAACTGTGCTTGGAGGGGGAGGTGGTTTTTTCTTCTTGCCAATACTTGCTCTTGTATTAAGAGTACCAACACAAACAGCTGTTATAACTTCATTGGTTGCTACTTTGCCAATATGTGTGGTTGGATCATTAGGTCATTATCGCAAAGGCAATATTGATCTTAAAAGCGGTTCAATTTTTATTGTAGTTGGAATAGCTGGAGCATTTATCGGAGCAGCTATTACAAATATAATTACGGCAGAGCAATTAAAATCAGGATATGGTATTTATTCTCTCCTTATTGCCTTTAATATGATAATTGGAACCTGGAAAAAGAAAAGCGAGGAGGGAAATCAATTGTCTCTTAAACAAACTAAATATAAGAAAATCACAAAAGGTTCATTCTTTGGATTATTTGCGGGATTAATAACTGGCACTTTTGGAACAAGTGGCACGGCACCTGTTTTGGCAGGTTTATTTTCAATGCGCATACCTTTAAAAATGGTTATAGGAACATCGCTCATGGTAGTTTTAGTAAATACACTATTTGCGGTAAGTGCTCATTTTATAATGGGCAGAATCGACCTTACTCTAGTGTATTTTCTAACTTCCGGTTCATTGGTTGGATCGTTGATAGGCCCTGGGTTATTAGCAAAAGTTAAAACGGTTAACTCTGAAAATAGAGTTCGGTACATGTATGCTCTGGTGATGATTATTATTGGAGTTTTAATGTTAATAAAATAGTTTTATGATTCGAATAATTTACTTAATTATACTTTTATATTTCTTACTTGGAGGAATTGGTTTTTATCTTATTAATAGAAGAAAGGAACCAGAAGTAGCACGAAAAAGTTATACAAAGTTTATTTCTTACTTTTTTATCATAAATATTCTATTCTTTAGTATAATTTTTAATTCAATTCTGTTTATATATTTATCTGTACTTATTATTGCGGTTAGCTTTTTTGAATTATTTAAGCTGTTTTATAAATCTGGATTTAAAGAACAAAGATTCTTTATTATTTCGATATTAATAATGACAGTTTTATCAGAAGGGTTTTTCTTTTTTTCTGGATTAGATAAGGGCTTGATACTATTTTCGTTTTTAGTACTCTCAATATTCGACAGTTTTAGTCAGATAACAGGACAACTGTGGGGTAAAACAAAAATATTCCCGGCGATCAGTCCAAACAAAACTCTTGGAGGTTTGATTGGTGGCGGATTAATAGCCTTGCTGAGTGCATTCTTACTTAGCGATCTTTATTATAACACACACTTTAGCTTAATTATTATAACAATAGGTTTATTGTTTTTTGCCTTTTGTGGCGATATCGCAGCTTCTTTTTACAAACGAAAATTCAAAGTAAAAGATTATAGCAACTTGATTCCTGGTCATGGTGGTTTTCTTGACCGATTTGACAGCCTTATTACAGGTGGTGCTTGGATTGCATTTTGTTTTTATGTATTAAACTTTCAAACATAGTATTATGGCAAATATTGGAATACTCTCATTTTTATATTTTACAGGAATAGCTTTAATGTTGGCTTTTAATGAGTTAATTTATAGACGACTACAGGCAAAAGGTGAAATAACAAGGAAATTCGCTCATTTTACATCAACATTGGCTGTTGTTCCATTTCCATATATTTTTACGTCGCACTGGTATGTTTTAATCTTGGCTTCAATATTTTTCGCCTTCCTATTTGTTACACAATACAGTAAAAAGTTAAAATCTATACACGATATTAATCGTAAATCAATCGGAAGTTATCTATTACCGCTTTCAATTTACTTAACATTTTTTATATCTGTAAAACTCGAAAATAAATTCATTTTCATATTGCCAATGTTAATACTTGGTATATGCGATCCAATGGCGGCTATACTCGGCATGAACATAAAAAAGCACAATGGATGCATAAAGCTATTTGGATATAAATTGAACAAAACCAGGCTTGGAACAGCAGCATTTTTAGCAACAAGTTTTATCATTAGTTTAATAGCACTTTATTTTCATAGAGAAGTGTTTGATCTTAAAACCTTTTTGTTGGCAGGTTCTATAGCTATAGTTACAGCATCTGCAGAGCTTATCGGCTGGCGGGGTTCAGATAATTTATCCATTCCGGTGAGTGCCGTTATTGTTTTGGTATTATTCTTATAAATCATTGATATATAAACATAAAAAAGACTTGTAAAATCAAAAACATACAGTTATGAAAAAAATTATTATAAACGGAGCAAATGGTTATGTAGCTTCACATTTTATTAATGAATTACTTGATAAAAATTATGAAGTAATTGCACTTGCGCGGGCAAGTAAAAAATATTCAGCAAAGGATAGAATGCATGATGTCTTAAAGGATGTAAATGACG
This sequence comes from Bacteroidales bacterium, assembly GCA_027859205.1. Lineage (GTDB taxonomy): Bacteria > Bacteroidota > Bacteroidia > Bacteroidales > UBA12077 > UBA12077. The sequence goes on from JAQIBH010000089.1 coordinate 25,214, forward strand.
GAAGATATATAAAATCCGAGAATTTGAAGGTATACAGTTATTCATTACTCGATAAAGATTTTTCTTTATCTGAAGAGAACTTAAAAATGATTTTTAAAGGAAATGTAAATTATTTCCATTTTGCAGCAAGCTTAAAGTATGATGCAAAATCAAAAGATGATATTTTTGGAACAAACATAAATGGTTTAGAAAATTCCATCGATGTATTTTCTAAGTATTCAAATAGCAATTCCCGATTTTTCTTTATTAGCACAGCATATTCTTGTGGTAAATTTTCTGGAATTTTCAAAGAGAAATTCTACGATAATGAGGACATCACAAAATTCAGAAACTACTACGAACAATCGAAAAGATTTGCTGAGAATATAATCAAAGATAATATCGAAAGAAATAACTTAAATGCACACATCTTGAGATTATCGCAAGTTGTAGGAAACAACAAATCTGGAATCACCAAAACCGATTATGGAGTATTCGATTTTACCAAAAGGATTTACAACTTAGCTAATAGATATCCAAACAAATCGGTTAGAGTGCTTGTAGAACCTGAATCTACTCAGAATTTAATTCCTATCGATACTGTTGTAGATTATTTAATGAGATCTGTAGAAGTACAACAGCTGCCCCAAATAATGAATTTTATTGCAAAAAACTCAATAAAGAACATTCATATTATTAATGCCATTTGCAGATTGTTACCAATTAAAATAATTCCATCGTCCTATCTTAATCGAAAAAATATGGATGCTTTAGAAAGGATAATTCATGTGGGGATGTCATTCTCCGGCAGTTACGTCAATACAAATATTGAATTCGATACGCAAAATCTTGATTCAATAATAATGTCTATAAATAATGAAGCAAATGAGCACACCGTATATAAAATGTTAGAATATTTTATAGACAGTTTATCGGGAAAAAGCAGGAGTAAAGTTCTATTACCTACAGGTTAAAACAGCTCAATTAATTACTATTATTTATTAAAAAGAATAAACTAGGCTTAAATAATAAGCCATAAAAAAAATTAAAATGAAAAAGATTTTAGTTAAAGGTGAAAATATTATTAATGTTCCAAATTTTATTAGTCTGTATCGTCTTGTAGTTTTCCCAGTAATCTTGTTTATGGCTGTTACAGGTCGTGAAAGTTGGTTTGTTACATTGCTATGCATTAGTTTGGTTAGTGACGTTCTGGATGGAAGTATAGCACGTTATTTTAAACTTCAAACAAATTTTGGTGCAGCACTAGATAATTTGGCAGATATCTGTACTTATGCGATGGCTTTATTAGGATTATTTGTTTTTAAATGGTCAGATATTGAACCACACGCATGGATTTTATATCTGTTTTTAACCCTGTTCATATTAAGTTATATTATAGCATTTGTGCGTTTTGGTCGAATTCCAGGACTACATTTATATTCTGCAGTATCGGCAGGGTACATTCAAGGTATATTCTTCTTTATATTGTTTGTGTTTGGCTTTTATACCTGGATGTACTATATAGCTGTAGGCTGGGGTGTAATTGCATATACGGAAAAAATATTAGTGCTTTTTAAACTTGATAAGATTAGAATTGGAGTCAAAGGTTTATACTGGTTATTAAAAGTAAAAAAATAGTAAAAGACTCGAATTAGATGTTATATAAACTAACAATAGTTTTTTTTCTAACTATTGTCTTCTCCAATATTTCTGCTCAAGAAATCTCTGGTTTTGTAAAAGACGACAATAGCAAAGAGCCAGTACCTTTTGCAAGTGTTTGGTTTAAAGGTACACTGCATGGAACATCTGCCGATGTAAATGGGTTTTTTTCATTATCATCACCTGGTAATGATACACTTTGTTTTTCTTCAGTTGGATATTTTCCAAAAGAAATTGTTCTTAATACTAAACAAAGCAAAAAACTTACAGTTTTGTTAGATGAAGATCGGAAAATACTAAAAGAGGTAGTTGTAAAACCAGAAATATCAAGGGCTAAGGTGTTGTTTAACCTAATACAAATATATAAAAACCAAAATAGCGAACGGTTAAAAAATCAAACAGATTTTAGAACATTTGCCAGAACTACTGTTTATGTAGCTATTGATTCTAATTCCAGAGCAAATAGAATTATCGATAATTTAAATGAGGTAACTGTAAAAATTGATGAGAAAAATCTGAATTTTTCGCCTATTTATCTGGCAGAATTGGCTAAGGATCATGACAGAGGTAATGAAAGTACTGTTTACGATAAAAAGGATGGGATTTTTCCTAAATTAAATCAGTCTATTGAAAGTCTCATACTTTTAAATGTTGTTGTCGATTTAGATTTCTATAAGGATCAAATAAATATTTTAGGCAGGGGACTAACTTCTCCTTTAAATAGTAATGCAAAACTTTACTATGATATTTATTTAAATGATAGTACAGAGATTGATAGTGTAAAATATTATAGCTTTTCTTATACACCAAAAAATAAGTACAGTGCATTATTTACAGGACGATTTACCGTGGAAAGCGATAATTTCGCTCTAACAAAAATATATGCTTACATCCAGGAACAAGCTAATATAAACTTTGTAAATGGTTTTGAAGCCAATGTATCTTACGATAAAACATCCGAGAATGTATGGTTTTACAAAGAGCAGGAAATAAGTTTGAATCTTGCACTAAGTTTAAATAATGATACAGTATCTAAATACGGATCTCAACGAATAGATGAAATCTCTCCAGGGAATTGGTTGATTAAGAAAACAACTCAATATTCGACTTCAAAAAGATTGAATTCGATTAAAGCACGCGATTGGAAAAATCAACCAGAGTTTGCATCAAACCAATTATCAGAAGGAGCTTATGAACAAGTCGATAAATTAAAAGAGAACTCATATGTAAAAGGAATTGACGCAATTGGAGGTGTTGTATTATCCAGCTATGTAAATAGTGGTAAAATTGATATAGGACCCATTTTTGATATTTACAGTACTAATGATATTGAGGGAAATCGTTTTACGATTCCATTACGAACCAGTCAGCAAATGTTTGAATATTTCTCGGTAGGAGGATTTTTGGGGTATGGAACAAAAAATGAAGAGTTTAAGTATGGAGCAAATCTTGCTTACCAACCTTTAACTACCGATAAGTACATTCTGCGATTTAATTACTCAGAGGATTATATTCTGGTATCACAAGATAAATACCTTAGATTTATTAAGAAAAATCCGAATACCAGAGGAAACGGGAACTTTATTGCTGCTCTCACATCCAGAGAAAGAAATCCATATTTAAAAGAAGAAAATGCTGTTGATTTAAGATTTGAATACAATTCTGAAAAGAACATTGGCTTAGAATTTTCGGCTTATTATTTACATAGTAATAATACATCTCAAGTGCATTTTGTACATGATAATGTTGATTATAAAAGTTACGTAAACTATGGTTTGTTAATGAATTGCAGATTAGATTTTGGTCAACATTACGATAAATATTATTTTTTTCGGGTATACTATATTGAACAAACTCCCGTGGTTAATATAAGTTGGGATATAGGACAAACAAAATTACCCGATGAAAGTATGAATGAATCCGGATTTTATTCTCACTTTCATAGTTCAATAACCGGTAAAGTAAATTGGGGGCCAACCTATATGCGATATATGGTAAATGGTGGTTATTTGATTGGTGATGCACCGTATGACTTGTTAGATCAGCCTGTTGGTTCTATGTCTTGGGGGTATGCTAAATATCGATACAATTTGTTACATCATGCTTCATTTGCTCATAATTTATATACAAATGCACACCTGGATTATAATGCCGGTGGAATTGTATTAAACAGAGTGCCTTTAATAAAACGTTTAAAATTAAGGGAGATGATTTCCTTTAAATTTCATTACGGGACTCTTAACAATAGTTACGAAGGTGTTTTTGATTTACCCGATTATTATTCTAACGATATTAATAAACCATATGCCGAAATAGGAATCGGATTAACAAATATATTTAAAGTTCTTAGGGTAGAATATATACGTCAGTTTGGAACAACATATGTCGATAGTGATTTTACAGATAAAAGTGGAATTCGATTTAGAGCCGAAATGAGTTTCTAAAATCGTAGGTGAAACCGGAGAATTGCATCTTGCAAATATTCGCGATCGAGATGTGTGTCTATTTCTGTGGTTATTGTGATTCATGACCAAGCATTTCTTGAACTGCACGTAAATCAGCTCCTCCATCAATTAAATGAGAAGCAAAAGAATACCGAAAGGTATGAGGGCTGATGTTCTTCTTAATTTTAGCCTTCACGGCTAGTTTTTTAATGAAATCAAAAATTGTAATAATAGATCGCTGTTTTCCTCTTCTGTTTAAAAACACAATATTCTCGCTTGATTTATCAGTTGTCGGAAGCATGTTTCTATCCTCAAAATAGAATCGGATTTCTTTCATAGCCTTATTCCCAATTGGGACTAATCCTTCTTTATTTCCTTTTCCCGAAAATCGAACAAATCCATCATTGAAGTATAAGTTTGAGATCTTAATATTTGCTAGTTCCTACAATCGTAATACACAACTGTATAGTGTTTCTTTGAATGTAAAGGCAATTATTACTAATTCTATGTCGGGGCGTACTTTACGCAGTTTGGCTGCATATCGTGGTGCAAAACCAATATTTGCTCAGTGTTTTTTCGAAGCGTATCATGCGCGAAATAGCTTTGAGTTATAGTGTTATTCCTGATTATATGCAATTGTAAGAATCCTCGCACTAATTTTTATCAGAAGCGTTAAACAATATTATTAGTAAAACAATCCAACGACAAAGCGAAATATCACGAAATGGAGTATTTAACTGGACACGGAAAGCGAACCTGACCAACACTTATTGCTGATCTAAATGTGTTTTTAATTTTTCCCTCTACCTACAAAAATTTGCAATTCAGCCAGCCCACAAATGGCACATTTGCTTTTACCCTGACACACAAAGCCAACACTTCGGCAAAATCAAAAGAGTTATGTAACCCTTTTTCCCATTGACTTTAACATTTTTAATTACAAATATTAGACAGAATCAAAATAATTGATTTATCTTTGTGAGCGAATATTCACTCTCATAAAAAGAATAAGCATGAATAACGAATTATCTGAACGACAGAAGGAAATAATAAGAGCCTCGCTTGAGCTTATTGCAGAAAAAGGTATTCAAGGTTTTACAATTAAAAACCTTTCAAAAAAAATTGGACTTGTTGAATCTGCAATATATCGGCATTACGAAAATAAAACTCATATTTTGATGGCAATACTCGATTCTATTATTGAGCATAAGATACCAGAAAATAAACAGCAGAATGTTGATACGTTTACAAAACTTGAGCAAAAGTTCAAAAATCATTTTCAAAAATTTGCATCATCTCCTGCTTTGGTTTCTGTAGTTTTTTCGGAAGAATTATTTCAAAACGAAAATTCGTTGATTGAAAAAACAAAAGCGATGATGCAAAAAAGTATAGCGGACATAGCTTTTTTAATCGATTATGGTCAAAAACAGGGAGAATTACGCAATGATATTGAAGCAGAACATTTGGCAATAATTATTTTAGGAACAATTAGAATGTTTGTAAAGAAATGGAAAATGTCCGACTATTCTTTTGATATAATTCAAAAAGGTGATGAGCTAATCAATTCAATGAAATTATTATTAAAACCTTTATAATTATGAAAACGTACTTTTTAACAATAGTTTCTGCTCTCCTTTTCTATCAAGGTTTAAATGCACAGACCGAACTTAGTTTTAATAAGCTTGATTCGCTTTTAAAATATGCCGAAAATAACAGTATGTCTATTAAAACAGGAGAACAGCAAAGTCTTTTGGCAAAATGGCAAAAAATTTCAGCACAAGCCGGTCTTGTAAATTTTAGAATGCAAACCAATTTGAATTTGACCAATAATTTGGAATTACCTGTTACATTTCTTCCGGCAGAAGCTTTTGGTGGAACACCAGGAACTTTTAAAGAAGTTACAACAGGTCAGCAATATATTGGGAATTTCAATTTAGCACCGCAAATCGACATTATCAACCCTGCAAGTTGGGCAAAACTAAAAAGTGCCAATGTAAATGCAGAACTTACAAATGTGAATAATCTTATTGCAAAAAAATCGCT
>JAQIBH010000186.1 GCA_027859205.1 Bacteroidales bacterium
TAGTGAATAGTTAAAAAATTAAAGAAATTAACACTTCGACAGGCTCAGTGTGACAAACAAGAATATACAAGTGCGTGTGTCATGCTGAACGAAGTGAAGTATCTGGGTAAAGAGCGAAAAGGAGAAAATGAAAAGAAAACAGGATGCAAGTAACAGGATGCAGGATAAGAAAGTCAAGGATTAAATTACAGATAACTTGGAACATGGAACTTTGAACTTGAAACTCTAAACTCTAAACTCTAAACTCTAAATTTAGAACTTTAAACTAATTTATAATGCTCCATTTACTAGGTAGAGAAAAAGAATTATTTACTGAAGATATTGAAAACCACAAAGAAGAATTAGACAAAATTGTTTCTAATTCGAGGTTTTTAGTTCTTGGAGGTGCTGGTTCTATAGGGCAGGCTGTTACTAAAGAAATTTTTAAACGAAATTTATACTAACTAATCACAGAATGAAAACGATCATATTATGCGGTGGTATGGGAACCCGCCTTCGCGAAGAAACCGAATATAAACCCAAGCCCATGGTTGAAATTGGTGGCAGACCCATCCTTTGGCATATCATGAAACATTATGCATATTACGGGTTTAACGATTTTATCCTTGCTCTTGGTTATAAAGGAGATGTAATTCGAGATTATTTTTTGAATTACTACAAATATAACCGCGATTTTACGGTGGATCTAGCAAGTGGTAATGTGCAAATTGAAAATGAAGGATCAAAGAATAACTGGAAAGTAACTTTAGTAGAAACTGGTGATGAATCGATGACTGGTTACAGAACCAAACTTGCTGGGAAATACATTAACGAAGATCGTTTTATGTTAACCTATGGAGATGCTGTTTCAACGGTAAATATTAAAGAGCTGGTTGATTTCCAAAAGAGAAAAAACACAATCGGCACGGTTACGGGTGTTTACCCTCCCAGCCGTTTTGGTGATTTGGTGCTAAATGGCGATATGGTCAAATTATTCAAACAGCAAATAAAAGACGTGGAAAATCAACACCCCATCAATGGTGGATATTTTGTTTTTAAGAAAGAATTTCTTGATTCGATTCCAGATGACCCAAAAGTTGATTTGGAAAAACTACCTATGGATACGATCGTTGAAAAAAATGAATTATCCGTTTTTCAGCACAAAGGATTCTGGCATGCAATGGATACTTATCGTGATAATATGTTATTAAATAAAATGTGGAAAGAAAATCCACTTTGGAAAATCTGGTAATATGGAGCTTATAAACATTTACAAAGGGAAAAGAGTGCTAATTACCGGCCACACAGGATTCAAAGGATCATGGCTTAGTATTTGGTTAAATCAACTTGGTGCGAATATTATAGGGCTAGCTTTAGATCCTAAATCTGAATTTGATAATTTTAATTTATCAAATGTTTCATCTTTTGTTAAAGATATTAGATTGGACATAAAAGATAAAGAGGCAATAATTAATCTTTTTAAGGAAGAACAACCTGAGATAATTTTTCACTTGGCCGCACAAGCACTTGTTCTTGAAAGTTATCAATTTCCTTTAGAAACATTTGAAACGAACACAATGGGAACTGCTAATATTTTAGAAGCAATACGCCAAACCGATTCTGTTAAAACAGCAGTATTTATTACAACAGATAAAGTTTATGAAAACAAAGAGTGGATTTGGCCGTATCGGGAAGATGAAAAATTAGGAGGTTACGATCCATATAGCGCAAGTAAAGGAGCATCTGAATTAATTATTTCTTCGTACAGAAACTCATTTTTTAATCCAAAGGATTATCACAAACATGGTAAGTCTATTGCATCAGTGCGAGCCGGAAATGTAATCGGTGGTGGCGATTGGGCAGAAAACAGAATTATACCCGATTGTATTAGAGCTCTTGAAAAAGATCTACCTGTTGAGATAAGAAGTCCTAAATCAGTGCGGCCTTGGCAACACGTACTAGAACCTTTAGGTGGATACTTGTTATTAGGAGCAAAAATGATGACGCAACCAACAAAATTTGCCGAAGCATGGAATTTTGGTCCAGAGGCTGAAAATATAATAACTGTAGGCAAACTTACAGATATGATCATAAATTTTTATGAAAAAGGGACTTGGAAAGATTTGTCCGATACAAAGGTTTTGCACGAAGCAAGACTCCTTGCCTTAGATATTAATAAAGCTAAGTACAAACTAAACTGGAAGCCGGTTTTAAGTATTGACGAAACAATTGAATTTACTATAAATTGGTATAAAAATTATAAAACAGATAATATGCTTAAGCTTTGTCAACAACAAATTGAAAAATATACAGATTTATGGAAATCTCGGAACGAAAATTAAAAGGAACATATGAGATATGCTTAAATCCTCATGTGGATAACAGAGGGTTCTTTATGAGAACTTTCGATGAATCAATTTTTAAAGAAAAAGGTCTTGAAAGAAAATGGGTTCAAGAAAACCATTCCAGATCTGAGGAAAAAGGAATTATAAGAGGTTTACATTTTCAACTACCTCCTTTTACTGAGACTAAATTAGTGCGCTGTATAAAAGGAAAGATTTTGGATGTCTTTGTCGATCTGCGAAAAGATTCAAAAACTTTTGGCATGTGGGACTCTATAGAGCTATCAGCAACAAATAAAAAAATGATTTATATTCCCAGAGGTTTTGCTCACGGGTTTTGTACTATAACAAACGAAAGTGAAATTTTATATAAAGTTGATAATTTTTATAATGCAAAAGCTGAAGTAGGTATAATATGGAACGATCCTGATATAAAAATAAATTGGCAAGTAGATACGCCTGTCTTATCACTTAAGGATAAGAATAACTTGTTACTAAAAGATTTTATAAAACATTTTCAAGGAATAGAAAATTTTTAATTATGAACATACGATTATTTAAACCCTCTTTGGGAAAAGAAGAATTAGAGAATATAAAAGAATCATTTGATCGATCTTGGGTAGGACTTGGACCAAATGTTAATGAATTTGAAAAAAAATGGGCTGAATTTTTAGGATGTAAAGAAGCAATTGGAGTGAATTCAGCAACTGCATCTTTACATATTGCCTTAATGGTTTTTGGCTTTCCCGAAGGCAAAAAAGTCTTGGTGCCCTCATTAACATTTGCATCTACCGCTACTGCAATACTATATAATAAACTAATACCAGTGTTTGTTGATTCCAATCCTATTACTTTAGGAATGGACTTGGAAGACATGAAGCGTAAATATGATGAGGATGTGGTTGCTATTATGCCTGTACATTTTGCAGGACATCCCGCACCAATGGACGAGCTTATGCCCTGGGCCAGAGAAAAAGGTCTTAAGGTTATTGAAGATTGTGCACACACTTCTGGTGCCTTGTATAAAGGTAAAGCATTGGGAACATGGGGAGACATTGGATGCTTTTCTTTTGAAGAAAAAAAACTAATGACTACCGGCGATGGAGGAATGATTGTTTCCAACGATCCTGAATTATTGAAAGATGTAAAAGCATACCGTTGGGTTGGAATTGATAAAGATAATTGGAAAACAGCACAAGCATATACCGACACCAATAAAGATGCCATGCATTGGTTTTATGAAATTAATCTCTTAGGTTTTAAGTATAATATGAATGATTTAGCTGCTGCCATAGGACTTGCTCAACTTCAGAAGCTTCCTAAAATGAATGCCAGACGCTCTGAAATTATTCGTATGTATTTAAATGGCATAAAAGATATTAAGGGAATTAAACCTTTACTCCCTTTCGAGCCGGAACAATATATGTACCAAATGTTTGGTGTCCGAGCCGAAAATCGCGATGAACTTATGATCTACTTAAAATCAAAAGGTATCGCCACAGGTTGCCATTACACTCCATTAAGCTTGCAACCCCTGTTTAAACCATTTGCTGAAAATTGTGATTATATCGAGAAAGAAGCTAATAAATTTATTACACTTCCTCTACATGCTGACTTAACCAATAAAGAAGTAGAGTATGTAATTAAACATATTAAATCTTTCAAATAATGAAAACAGGACTAGGTCTATATAGAAAATATCGGACAATTTATGCTTACATTAACTTATTTCGTTTTTGGTTAAGGAATAAACTGTTGGGTTTTGATGTTGCTAATCAATTCATTCAAAGCGTAGATAAAATTTCAATTTTACTAATTCTTAGAAAAAACGGAGCAACAATTGGTAGAAATTGTGATATTGAAACGGGCTTGACTCTTCACAATTGTAAAGATTATGCTCATTTAATTATAGGTAATAATTGTCATATTGGGAAAAACTGTTTTTTTGATTTACGTGATAAAATTGAGTCCGGGAATCAGGTTACTATTTCCATGGGAGTGTCCCTTTTAACACATCAAGATATGGGAATGTCTTCCTTAGTTAAGCATTATAAAAAAAAACATAATCCATTAAAAATTGAAGATAATGTATATATCGGTGCTAAAGCAACTATACTTGATGGTGTTACAATCCATAAGAATTCAATTATTGCTGCTGGAGCTGTTGTTTTAAAAGATGTTAAAAATAATACATTAGTAGGTGGTGTTCCTGCCAAAATAATAAAAAATACAAATGAATAACTTACCTAATTTTTTATTAGTAGGAGCTTCTAAAGCAGGGACTTCTTCCATATGGCATTATTTAAATGAGCATCCAAAGATATATCTACCAAGACCAAAAGAGCCATTGTATTTTATTAAAGATATTTATAATAATTTTAATGAAAAAGATCCTGGATATAATGAAATAAAAGGAATAATAGTGCAAAGCGAGAAAGATTATCGAAAATTATTCTCAAACAAAGAGAGTAAATTAAAAGGAGAGGCTACTGCTTCATATTTGTATTATTATAAAGAAGCTATACCAAACATTAAAAACTTATTAGGTAAAGACGTTAAAATAATAATTGTATTAAGAAACCCAATAGCAAAAATTATTTCTCACTATAAATTTTATTTAGGCAAAGGCTTTGAGAAAAACTCTTTTCCCAAGGCCTTAAGCCTAGAAGAAGATAGAATTGCAAAAGGATTCAATCCTTTTTTCCATTATAAAAACCAAGGTTTTTACTACGAAGCTGTTAAAGCATATATCGAAGCGTTTACAAATGTACATATTTGTTTTAACGAAGAATTAAAATCAAATCCACAAAAATTCTTAGCAGAAATATTTAGTTTTTTAGGGGTTAAAAATTATGATATTAAATCAAAAAATGTTGTTTTTAACAAATCTTATGTCCCTAGAAGCGTATTAGCACATAAAATATACAATTTTATAAATGTACATTTTGCGTTCATAAGACAATTAATACCATTTGTCAATTGGAAAAAAATAAAAAAACACATTAGAAATATAAATAGCAATAATTCTTTTAAAATTAACCCTAACGAAATAAATGAGCTAAAAAACATATACTTAGATGATGTTTTAAAGTTGAAATCCTTAATAAATAAAGAATTGCCTAAAAGTTGGGAATTGTAAGATGGAAATTAAACACATAGTCAAAAATGTATTTTATTTAGGCTCAACAAAGTTTTTTGAATTAATAATTCAAGTAATTCGCGCAAAATTAAATGCTGTATTTATTGGTGTAAGTGGAATAGGTGTTTATAATCAGCTAAACGTTTTCGCTGCAAAAACAGCTCAATTTAGTCAGTTAAGTGTAAATGAGGCTTTAGTAAAACAAATTGCTGAAAATAAAGATAATGAGAGCACTTTTAATAGAATATTTGCTTCAATTAAGGCTTATATATTAATAGTATTGTCTATTACGGTTCTTGTTTTAACTGCATTATTTATTTTTAGACAACAGATTTCTTCCTATGTTTTAGGAAATGAGATTACAATAAAATTCTATCTTATTGCCATAAGTGCGATGCCACTAATATTCATAAATACAGTGTTTTTTGCAATATTAAGAGGTTTTAAATCTGTTAAAAATATTTCACGTGCTAGATTGTTTGCTTCATTTTTTAATTTATTAATATTTGTTCCTTTAATCCTTGGATACGGATTAAATGGTGTAATTATATCTATTCCATTAATGTATATTGTTATCTCTGGATGGAATTTCTTTTTCTTAAAAAAACATATTTTAAAACCCTTAGAAGTAACATATAAAAAGGTATTTAGAGCAAAAATAAGAAAAGATTCAATTAATGAAATGTTCGTTTTTTCAGGATATGGATTAAGTGTTGGATTTTTAAGTATTATTTCAGAGTTTGTTATTAGGGGTTTAATTGTTGAAAATTTAGGGATTGAGAAGATAGGAATTTATGCACCAATAATTTCATGGGCAGGTATTTTTACTGGAGTTGTGATATCTTCGTTTAGTACATATTTATTCCCCCGTTTGTGTGAAACGAAAAATATATCTGAGACCAATGACGTTATTAATAGTTCAATTAGAGTTTCTACATTTTTACTAATCCCTTTTATATTGCTTTTTATTACCTTCCGAAAAGAGTTAATTTTAATATTTTACACTAAAGATTTTTTAGAAACTACACAATATCTTCCTTTACACTTTTTAGGTGTTATATGGCACGTTTGGTTTGTTGTACTTGGACAAACTATGGCACCAAAAGGTTTTATTAAGCAACATGGAATATTTAGGGGTATTTCATATGTTTTCGATATATTAATAGTCTACTATTTTATTTCATTTTGGGGATTTGGTTTGTATGGATGGATGTTAAAATTCTTAATTACACCATTTTTATTATTTATTATTTACTATTTCTTTTTAAATATTAAAATGGAATTAAGAATTAATAAGGAAAATAT
>JAQIBH010000187.1 GCA_027859205.1 Bacteroidales bacterium
GTAATATTTTTTATAATTTTGAGTAAACATAAAAAATATTGATAATGAAGAAATTAACTTTTTTAATAGTATTGATAAGTATTCTTGGATTTACTTCATGTGGTTCACGTACTGAAAAAAAAGATTCAAATCAAAAAGAGGAATTATCTGGTAACATTAACGATTGCGATGAATTTCTACTGCATTATGAAAAATGGATTGATGAATATTTAGAAATAATCGATAGTTATTTTAAAAATCCAACTGATGAAACAATGACAGCTCGTTATATGGAGCTAATGCAAGAAGGTATGGAATGGAGTACAAAGTGGGTAGCTTTAGTTGATTGTGCTGACGATGAAAAATACGAAAAAAGGTTTGAGGAAATATCGAAAAAGGTTGAGAATAAATTAAAAGATATGGGCTTGTAAACAAATAAAACCAAATAGAAGCCGAGCAATTTTGTTCGGCTTTTTTTTATTCCTATTGGAAGGTTTTAATTTTTTTTTAATTTTTTAATATGTAAAATTGATAAATTATTTGACCGTTGTATGAGTGAAATGAATATGTTTAAAATATTTTAATATATATTTAGTTAATATAAGTAAGGAGAAATTATACCAGAAAATTAAATTATAAGTTATGAGAAAAGTTATTGTTATTCTACTTCTGTTTTTTATATGTCTCAATAGTAAAAGTCAACATAATTATGATGAATTAAAGTATTTAATTCTTTCATCAAAATATGCCGAAGCCCTTGATTTATGTAATAAACTTTTAATAGAAGATTCTGAAAACTCAGATATATATTATCATCAAGCCTTAATAAATAAATTATCGTTTAGATATACAAATGCTACACAATCAATAAAAATGGCAATTGAATTAGATCCATTGAATGTTGATTATTTAGCAGAGTATGGATTTATTCTTTTAAAATTGGATAATGATAAAGGGGCACAGTTTGTATTTGAAGAAGTAATTGAAAAGAATCCTTACCACTTAAATTGCGGCATTTCTTTAAGTAATATGTACTTAAAGCAAAAGAAACCTGAACTAGCTGAAACAATACTATTGGATTTGTATTCACAGGATACAATAAATGGATTTATAGCTAGAAATATTGGATTATGTGGATATAAACAAGGAGATAGTAGAAAAGCAATTAAGTGGTTTTTCAGAGCTATTGAATTAGATAGCACAGATATTAAAGCTTACAGGTTTCTTTTTACAGTATATGCAGCTAAAGAAAAATTCGATTTGGCTATTGAAATAATGGATAAAGCTATTAAAATAGATCCTCAAAATATTGAATTATATATAAGTGTTGGCGATTTACATGTTATTCGTAATCATCATTTTAAGGCTGTTGATGCTTATCTGAAAGCTTTTGAAATTGATAAGACTAATGATGTGGTTCCAGGGAAGTTAGGTCTCAGTTATTATAAAATTAAAAAGTATGAAGAGGCTAAGTATTATCTATTAATTGCAGATGAAATATCTATGGATTTAAATGTATATAAATACCTAGGCTATATTTATAAAAAATTTAGTAAACCAGATTCAAGTATAATGTTTTTTAATAAAGCATTGGATATTTTAAGACCCGACAATAATTCTATATTTATTATTTATGTTGATATTGCTGAAAATTATTATGCATTAAATAATTATAACCATACTATTGGATTGTATAAAAGAGCATTAGGTCTTGAGTTGCAAGGAACCTGGTCTTTAAATTCGAAAAATCAAGTTTTAATAGATCTTGCTTCAGTGTACGCAGATAAGAAGAATGATAAGAAAAATGCAATTCAATATTTAAAGGAAGTTACTAAAGACATTTATTTAAATGATGATCAATATTATGAATATGCTCAACTGCAAATAACAAAGCTTAACGAAGAATTATTTATGGAAGGCAATTGAAAAGATAACTATAATTCCTGATTTTGAAATTAGTTCATTACTAATAAATCATCAATAAAATCACCTTTTTCATTAAATATATATGAATAAGTTCCTAATTCGGAATTATGTTTTTTTAGGAATATATCTAAAATAACTTCAATTGACAATTCTGGAGAATAAAGGCTTTCAATATGGATAATTACATTATCTAATTTTATTCTTAAATCTTTAGGATGCGTGTTTTTAGGAAATTCTTTTTTTAGAATTCGTGAGTCTTCTTCAATAAATGTCTTATGAAGTAAGGCTTGTAGACTTATTATTGTTTCATCTATTAATTCTGTTTTGCTTTTTTGTGCAAATACAAGTTTCTCAATTACTTCATTTTTCATATCAGAATGTTTTATATCTTAAAAATAATTTTTAATAGAGAAATACATAAAAGATTGAGTATTGAATCATTTGTTATCTTAATACGTAATTTTTAATGATTTATTATATTCTCACAAAGAAAACTGCTCAAATTTAACAGTTTTTATTTACATTTTTTCAATTTATTAGATTTTTAGCGTAATCTAATCCTTCATTAATAAATTCCTTAGTTATTTTCCCTGTAGGATCATTTGTTTCATAAATACGTTCCGGAATTTCAAGTTTGTCAATACTAAACCCTTCACGGATTTTAAATTGATACTTCTTTAAATGAATTTGTTTTCCAATTTCAAAGAGTTTTTTATCGTCCATATCAAATCCCAGGAGCTTAATTGCTTCACTTACAAGTTTTAGATCATAAATTCCACGAGCAAAGAAACAAACAGCAATACTAGATAGGATTTGCCGAATTGCCTCTTCCTCTAACAGTTTGTCAACAACTTCTTTTGGTGTTACTTCAGTATTTACTAATTCCTTTTGATCAATTGAATATCCTCCGTTATCTAAATGACTATGTCTCGCGCCTAATAAAAATCCTAGGTATCCCGCTGGTCCCGTATGGTAGCCTGCCATTTCGTTTTTACCAAAACTCATTGCAAATTCCTTACCACCGTATATCGAAGAAGCATGGCTAACACCACTCGAGCACGCTTTTAAAAAATCAGTTGTTGGTTTTGTCACATTCTTTACCAATTTAATATAGCCTTCTGCATCGCCCCAGGATATTGAAATTCCATTTAAATCATCCTTAGTAATTAGATTTTTCTCAAACATCTCAGTTATCCACGATAATATAACTCCCATACTCATTGCATCAACACCAACTTGCTCAACAATATCAATTAATTTAAGCATTGCTTTTGGTTCAGTGATTCCAACCATTGTTCCTAAAGCGTAAATTAGTTCAAAATCATAGCAAACTGGTGTGGTTTTGTAAAAATATGGGTCGTCATCATATGGCTCTCTTAAATAAGCTAAATGTATACATGCTACAGGACAATGTGCACAAGCAACACGACGAGCTAAATGATGTTTTGCAATTTCTTCACCTGTTACAGCTTCAATAGTGTCTATGGAACTTTGTTGAAGATTTTTGACAGGTAAAGCGTTCGCAGAATTTAATGACTTAATATTTATTGCTGTACCAACATCATGATATTTTTTCATTAATGGCGATTCTGTTGCCATATCATAAATTTTATCATAAAGCGCTCTATATTCTTTCTTATTTGATACTTCAATTGCTTGTTTACCAGATATTACTATTCCTTTTAGCATTTTACTACCAAAAATTGCACCTAAGCCCATTCTTCCAAAATGACGGTATGTTTCAGTTGTAACATTGGCAAATGTTGCCAAATTCTCACCAGCTTGTCCTATTCTGAAAATTGCTCTTAAACCTTCTCCTTTTTCGGTTTGACGCATTACTTTTGCTGCAATTGATCCATCTTTCATGCCCCAAAGCGTAGTTGCATTTTTAAACTGTACTTTGCCACTAGTAATAGATAAGTATATAGGAATTTCGCTTTTCCCTTTAATAACAATTGCACCATATCCTGCCATTCGAATTGCAATTGCACTTCTTCCTCCGGCATGACTTTCTCCTAAATCACCGGTATGAGGTGATTTAAACATTGCAGATGTTTTTGATGCTAAAGGGAATGCTCCTGTTAAAGGCCCAACAGCAAATATTATTGGTGATTCGGGGGCAAATGGATCAATTCCTTTGGGGCATTCTTCCAGTAGTAACTGAGTTGCCACACCTGTACCACCTAAATATTTTTCAAAAAGATCTTTTCGATCCTTAATTTGAAATTTTTTCTTAGTTAAATCTATATATAAAACTTTCGATAAAGTATCATTCTCAATCATGGCTAACTCCTTTCTTATCTTTTTCTAATTCAAGCACATCATAAGGACAGTAGTCTACACAGTATCCACATTGAACACAAATTACGGGTTTGTTTTCATCTTCGTTCCAAAATACAGCATCGATTATACATGCGTTTTTACACAATCCACATCCAATACATTTTGATGAAATTAAACGAACGCCTCCACCTTCTTTTGGTACTAACGCTCCTGTTGGACATACACTTGCGCATGGAGGATTTTTACATGATCGACAAACAATTACGGTGTAACCTTTAGAAATTCCGCCAGATGACTTTACTCCAATACAGGTATTTGATAATCCTGCATTTCCACTTCTTCTTGAGCAAGCAAACATGCAGCTCTGACAGCCAACACATCGCATCGCATCTTTTACGGCAAGTTTCATATTAAATGTTTTAAATAATGATCTTAGGTACTGCTAAATAACAAATAAATTTCTAATATATTCGGATAAGTTCAAAGGATTTGTGAACAAAAATCTTGAAAAAAAAGGAATAATATTTTAATTTTTATAAATGCGGCATTTAAAAACTTAGTGGAAAAGATTTTCTAATTCATTTTTTCTTAAACGGACTTAATTTCTTAAATTTATATGGATTTTAATCTCATGATTATGGAATTACATCTTTTCGAAAAAATTGTTTTATTAGCGATTAATCATAAAAAGGGGAATTTTATTATTGATTCTTTGTCGTTAAATTATGGAATAGCTGGGGCCATTTTGCTGGAATTATCCGAAATAAATAAAATCAAATTGCATAATAAGAGGATTGCTGTCACTGATAATAAATTTACTAAAAATATAATCCTTGATGCTTGTTTGAAGTTGATTAACAAATCAAAGAAAAACCGTAGAGCTAAATTCTGGATTAACAGAATAGGTAATAAATCTTCGGGTTTTAAAAAGATAATATTATTGGATTTAGTGCATAAAAATATTATAAGATTAGAAATGAAACCTGTTTTTTTCGGCTTATTTAAATTGAATAGATACCCGATTTTAAATACTAAGCTAACTCAAGAAATTAAAGAAAAGCTTAGAAATATTGTTTTTAATAAGGAGAAAGCTGATACTGAAGGATTATTATTGTTGAGTTTAACGAATAGTTGTAAATTAATTCGAGTATTATTCCCAGAAAGGAGAGAATATAAAATTGTAAAAAAACAAATAAAGGAATTAATAGAGAATATTGAAATTAGTGAAGCTGTTAGTCAAACGCTTAAAGAAGTACAATCGGCAGTAGTTGCTGCAACTATGACAACATATATAAGCTCAACTTAAATGTTAAACCTTAATATTTAATTGTTAGTTTTAATTACATTTAATTGCATTATCAAAGTAAAACTGGCCAAGAGCAAGAAAATTATCCCCGATATTAATAAGGCTGCTGATAAACTAAATTTATCAGTGTACCAACCAACAAAAGGTCCAATTATAGCAAAGAAAATCCTGATCACAAAATTGCGTACTGATAAAACTGTTGCTCTGATATTCGAATCACATAATTGATTTATATAATCTTTTAATACCGGCGTAGCAAACCCCCTAATAATATAAAAGATAAATAATATTACTATTCCCCACAAAGTAATGGTCTGGCTTAAAGCAATATATCCCAAAGGAATAAAGAACGTTATCAGTACTAAAGATTTTGTTTTATTTAATTTCAATTCAATTTTATAAGCATATAATGCTATAATTGCAACCGTAAGATTAAGCGCGGGCCAAATAATACCAAAATAGAAAAGGGGCAATTCTACCTGTAAAAGAAAGGGCTGCACAACTAAAACTGCCATTGTAAGTGTTGCAGCTCCAATAATTGATGAATAAATTATATTCCAACGAAGTTCTATATTATCATAAAGTGAATATCTTACAATCTGAAGAATATGATTAAATCCTTTGTTTAATATTTTTGTATTTCGGATTGGTTCAGTGAGGCTTAGTGCAGCGGGAATTGCAATAAAAGCAATACCTGTTTGAACAATATACGGGAAGCGCAAACTTATAGCTATAAGTAATCCACCAATAACTCCTGCAATAGTTTCTGATAAGTTACCAATAGATATTATTCGGCCTTCATATTTTACATATTCATCTTTTCTACCTGCATCGTCTAAAGTGTCATAAAGCATAGCTGAATCTGCTCCAGATATTAAACTTTGACCAATACCAAGAATTATTTCAGCGATCAAAAACCCTAAAAAACCATATGATATACTATAAGTAAAGAAACCAGCAAATCCTAAAACTGATCCAATAATAAGAGTTTTTTTTCTTCCCAGAATATCAGCCAAATAGCCCGAAGGAATTTCAATTACCACAATTGAAATAGAATAAATTGCTTTTAATAGCGAAATCTGACTTAAATCAAGGCCATTATCTTGATAAAATGGTATCATAAATGGCATAAATAGCATGAACCATTTTGCTATTTTTATAATATATAGCTTTGGAATATTTGATTGTACTGAATAGTTCATTACTAAAATTTGAGACGCAAAGATAATTTAGAAATCAATAGGATTAAAAAATAAATAAGATTTAATATAAATCAGAATATGTGTTAATCTTTTCTAAAATAATTAATATAATATTTTATCTATAAAAGTATAAAGTAGTTGTTTGTAAAATTTAAAATATTGTAAATTTGTTTCGTTAAATAATAAACTTAAAAAAGCTATTGAAATGGGAATGACATTAATCGAAAAAATTATTGCTAATCACTCAAATCAGGATACTGTTAAGCCTGATGATATAGTTGATATTGATATTGATGCAAGAGCAGCACGGGATTTTGGCGGAGCAAACGTTGTGAAAAATATTGTCGATAATAATTTGCTTATTGATGATAACTCAAAAACATTTTTTACTTTCGATTGTAATCCAACAGGCTCAGATCAGAAATATGCTGTTAATCAACAGATCTGCAGAAACTTTGCACGCGAACGTGGAATAAAAGTTTACGATTTAGAAAACGGTATTGGAACTCACATTCTTATTCATGATGGCTTGGTTTATTCAGGTGCAACATCTGTAACAACCGATTCTCATGCAAATATATTAGGAGCAGTTGGTGCTTTTGGTCAAGGTATGGGCGATCAAGACATTGCAGCATCATGGAGTAATGGTAAGGTTTGGTTTAAAGTACCAAAATCTGTAAAATTAAATATTAATGGTAAACGTCCAAATGGATTATCTGCAAAAGATATTGTTCTGAATTTGTTGAGCAAATTTGGTGCAAATACTTTATTGGGTTATTCAATTGAAATATATGGTAAAGATATAGATAGATTATCTCTTGATGAAAGAATTACTATTTCATCAATGGCTACAGAAATGGGTGCAATTATTATCTTCTTTACGCCAAATGATGAAATTATAAAATATAGTGAAGAACGTTCAGGTAAAAAAATAGAACTTGTTAAAGCTGATTCGGATGCGAAATATGATCAAATAATTGATCTCAATTTTGAAGATTTTGTTTCTCGAGTTTCTCGTCCGGGAAAACCTCACGATGCCGTTGAAGTAAATGTAGTTAAGAATATAAAAATCGATTCCGGTTTTATTGGTAGTTGTACAAACGGTCGATACGAAGACATGAAAGCAGCGGCTGATGTCTTAAAGGGAAATAAAATTGCTCCTGGTGTTGTTCTTAAAATAGTTCCATCAACAAATGAAGTTTGGGATCAGTGTTTAGAAAATGGATTAATAAAAATATTTAAAGACGCCGGAGCACTGTTGTCCAATGCAGGATGTGCAGGATGCGCCGCAGGTCAGGTAGGACAAAACGGGAAAGGTGAAATAACAATAAGCACAGGAAACAGAAATTTCCCTGGAAAACAGGGTAAAGGAGAAGTTTATTTAGCATCACCTGCTGTAGTTGCAGCATCGTCTGTTGCTGGTTTTATCACTACTCCAGATGATATTCCTGCTGAACCTGCAACTTTCGATAATTTGTTAAAATCACAAACAAAATCAGAAAAAAAACAAAAAGAAATTAGTAATGATAATCCTAAAGTACTTGAAGGAAGAGTATGGTATATAAAAGAAGACGATATAGATACTGATATGATTTTTCATAATCGGTATTTAGCAATTACTGATATTAATGAAATGGGACAATATACTTTCGATAATCTTGAAGGATATGAAGATTTTGCTAAAAAAGCACAATCTGGTGATATTGTTGTTGTTCAAAAGAATTTTGGTAGTGGAAGTTCTCGTCAGCAAGCTGTTGATTGTTTTAAAGCACTTGGAGTACAAGCTGTTGTTGCCGAATCATTTGGAGCTATTTACGAAAGGAATGCAATAAATGCGGCATTTCCAATAGTACGATATGATTCCTTAAATGAACTTGGTTTGGAAGATAAAGATACAATTAAAGTAAATCTGGAAACTGGAGAAATCACTAATACTAAAAATAACAAAACAATAAATGCAGAACCTTTCTCCGAAGTACAAATGGAGATTTATCAAAAGGGAGGATTGTTTTAAAAAAAAACAGCAGGCAGTTTCGAGGATGCAGTTTACAGTATCGGAATACTAAAAACTGCATTCTGTTTAGTGCGTGCTGCATACCTAATAATTAGAGTTAAATTATTTTATGTTTAGATATACTAAATCAAAAAAAAATATGAGCCCCAGAACTTTTGTAGAAAAAATATTTGATGCTGATTGTGGAAGTATAGTTTTTAAAAAACCCGACATTGTATTAACACATGATAATACAGCGAGCATAAAGAAAACATTTGAAAAAATGGGCGGCGATAAAGTAGCTGATCCAAATCAATTGTTAATTGTACTTGATCATAATGCACCACCAACTAATGCTAAGTTAGCAACTGATTATCAGGCCGTACGTGATATTGTTAAATATCAGGGAGTAAAGAATTTTTATGATGCCGGTAAAGGAATTTGTCATCAAATAATGTCATACCATGCAATGCCCGGAATGTTAATAGTTGGTAGTGATAGTCACACATGTACTGCAGGAGCTTTTAATGCAATGGCTGCTGGAATTGATAGAACTGAAGCAGCCGGATTATGGAAACGCGGCGAAACATGGTTTCGTGTTCCGGAAACTATGAAAGTTACTTTGAAAGGGAAACTAAGTCAAGGAGTTTTTGCAAAAGACATTTCACTGTGGATAATTGGAATGATTGGTTCAGATGGAGCAGATTATATGTCAATTGAATATCATGGCGATGGTGTTAAAACTCTAAGTATAGCACAACGAATGACATTATCAAATTTGGCATCCGAAATGGGAGCGAAGAATGCTGTTTTTCCTTTTGATGAAGTCTTAGCCGATTTTTATGGTAAAAAAGTTGAAGGTGTTTGGGCTGACGAAGGAGCAAAATATGCAAAAGAATTTGAAATCGATTTAGGCGATATTTATCCATTAGTAGCTGCACCGCATCATGTTGATAATGTAAAAGCTGTATCTGAAGTACAAGGTAAAAAAGTGCATCAAGGGGTTGTGGGAACATGTACCAATGGACGATTAGAGGATATACGTATTGCAACAGAAATATTGGATGGTAAACAAATAGCCGAAGGATTTCAGTTATTGGTTATCCCTGCATCGCAAAAAATATATTTGCAAGCAATAGAAGAAGGATTAATTACTAAATTAATTGCTTCGGGAGCAACTGTATTAAGTTCTTCGTGTGGACCTTGTTTAGGGACAGGACAAGGAATACCGGCGGATGGATTCACGGTTATTTCAACTGCAAACAGAAACTTTAAAGGTCGTATGGGAAATAAAGAATCGGAAATTTACCTTGCTTCTCCTGCAACAGTTGCTTATACAGCTTTAAAAGGCGTAATAGCCGATCCTCGTGGTAAAGAACACAACGATAAGTTTCCATATCAAAAAGAGGCAAGCTCAACGGTAGAAATTTCTGCAAGCGATAATAGGAAATTAGGCAATGTTTGGAATTATACAGATGCCGATAATATTAATACTGATCAGATGTTTGCAGGTAACTTAACTTATAATGTTTTAAGTTCCGATGCAGAAGCTATTATGCCTCATTTATTTGTTGGTTTCGATGAGAATTTTTCAAAGAATGTTGCTGCTGGCGATATCATAATATCAGGCGAAAATTTTGGATGCGGAAGCTCCCGAGAACATCCTGCTGTTGGATTGGCGCATGCTGGAGTAAAAGCTGTTATTGTTAAATCGAGCAATCGTATATTTTATCGTTCATGTATAAATCAAGGATTGGCATTAATTGTAAATCCCGAAATTGTAGATAATTATAATCCTGGAGATAAAGTTGATCTTAACATGGAAAAAGGAGTAATAACAATTAATGATAAGGAATTTAAATTTGCACCTTTACCAGAAAAATTAATGAAGATAATAGAAAAGAAAGGGCTTGTAAACTGGATTAAATCAGAGGAGTAGATTCTTATTGGAAATGTTTTTAAAGGTCATCTTATCCCGATAATTATCGGGATAGAAAAGATGACATTTTTTTAATCTATAATAAAAGTATAAATAATGGCTTTTATTTTTTCTGATTAAAGATATTTTTATATTTTTGCATCGCTAAAAGAAACTGGTCTCGTAGCTCAGTTGGATAGAGCAATAGCCTTCTAAGCTATGGGTCGAAGGTTCGAATCCTTCCGGGATCACTAAAATTAGTAAAGCCATTACAATATGTAGTGGCTTTTTTTGTGCTATCTAATCTAGATTACATCGTGATTTCTTTTTACTTTTTTCAATTCTAAATTTTATTTAAATAATTTCAATCTGTTCTAATAATTCTTTAACCTGTTTTCGCTTGTCACGTCGTGCAGCATAACGAAGAAGCTTGCTAATATTAATGTAATATTTCTTGAAAAACATTTGAAAAACTTTTTTGATATCGCTATCACGACTTCGAAAGTATTCTTCCCCAAATATCATGGAATGGATTAATATACCTTCCAAGGTTAAAGTTTTATAACCATTTAGATCTATTGTTGGCATTTCTGTGAGTAAAGGATATAATATTACAGCCTCCTTAAATGGAATAATATAGCGCGTTATTATTTCTTTGTTTGGTTTTATAAATATACGTTTTCCTAAATGCTGAATATCATAGAAAAAAAACTCAATATGTTCTCGTGGTACATGTATCCATATGTAATGTTTATTGGGTTCTAAGCCATACATTTTAGCAACTGTAATACTCTCGTAAATAACAAATGGAGTCCCTTCTGGCAGGTATTTAATCACCTTATTATAAAATTGTTTGGCTTTTTGGGATATTTCCAATTTATAATCTTCCTTTTCTTGAAAAGTATAGATTCCACGCCCGACTTGAATGTAAAAATTATCATTTTTAAGTTTGTTTATCCACCAGGCATGTGCACTGTTACTAACATCTGGGTTAACTTTGCGCAGTAAAGCTTTTAATTCAGATGTAGTAAAAAGTGTCTTCCCGGCGAGCTTTTTTGATAAATACTGTTTTATCTCTTTTTCTATTAAAGTTTTCATGATTAAGATATAGAGATGTTAATATACGTATATACCTACTAAACTTTGGCAATATATACAATAGTTACACTAAAAATAAATAAAATGTTCCATTAACATGCAATATAATAGATATTAATAGATTTAGTATTATTAGCAGTTTTTTTTTACATAAAATAGTTATAGATTTATAATTACTAAATATCATAATAGTTTTTAGTAAACCAATTGGAACTAAATTTAAGTTGGAGTTAATGGAATCGGGAATAAGTAGATGTTATGGAATTAGAATATGATTATTGGACTGGAACAGAAAAGCAAGTGGTAAATTGCTTAAACAGTAGCATTGGACAATATAATAGACGGTACAAGCTGGTAAAAATAGGAATTACAAATAATCTAGAAAAAAGAAAAACAGAACATTACATAGATTCAATAAACTGGGATTTTATGGTAATAAAGTGTAGAACTATTTCAGTTCAATTTATGACTGAAATAAAAGAGACTCTTGACGATAGTAACCACAATTTCATTCCAGATGAAAAAGTTAATAGGAGTAAGGCTGGTAACTGTAAACAATATTTATATGTTTTACTTAAGGAATTAAAATAAATTTGAATATGGATAAGCTCTATTTTAAAATTGGATGTTGTGTTGGTAAATCATTTATAATTGAAATGCACTACAATAAAATTATATATAGTGAATGTTTTGGTAAATTCACTAAATATCAAAAGTCGTTTGAAATAGACACGTTGAGACAAGAAAATTTTATTAAGAGCCTTGATATACTTCATGTTTGGTCTTGGAAGCAATCATATATAAACCCAAATGAAACTGAAGGATTACAATGGGAATTTGAAATTATTTGCAAAAATGGTGAAAAAATAAAGGCAAGTGGTAGTAATAGATTCCCAGATTCGGATAAAGGTGAGCCTTCAAGCTCATTCTTAAGTTTAATATCATCTATAGAAAACTTGGTTAATTGTGCTGGTTTGATTAATTTAAATTAAACAGGTATAAAAATGTTGATAATTTGTCTATCAATTTTACTTGAAGATTTTGTAATTTGTGTGTATTCTTAATAAAATGATTAATATTTGAATAAATAATATATATTTGCATCTATATATTTAGATATTCAATAATGGAATTTAAACAATTAGAATTAAATAAAGAATCCAACTGGTTTAAAAAAATCATTAGGTCATCTCATACAAAAAAATCACTAATTTATACTGCTATTGGTGCAATTGGCGGTTTAGTATATTATTACATAACAGAAGGAAAACACCTTGATGTTATCATAGCTGGGGATATATTGAAAACTATGCTAATTGGAGGATTATTAGGTTTCTTTATTACAAATAGTCCTTGTGCAAGGAACAAATGTTAATATTTGTTTGTAGCAAAGTTATATAGCATATCCAATTCCATAATAAACTTATCATACTAAAG
Source organism: Bacteroidales bacterium (assembly GCA_027859205.1). Lineage (GTDB taxonomy): Bacteria > Bacteroidota > Bacteroidia > Bacteroidales > UBA12077 > UBA12077. The sequence goes on from JAQIBH010000187.1 coordinate 13,143, forward strand.
CACACCTACTTATCTGCTACCTGTATATTGTTTTGATGTTATATTTAGCAAATAGCCGTTAAAAAACTATTAGTTTACAATTGTCAGCTTATTTGATAGTTCTAAAAATAGTTTGTAATTTAACTCCTGTTTTCAGCGATAAAATTTTGAATTAAAATCAAATTAGTCGACTCTAAATTGAGTTAAGATTCGTGTTGCTAATAGTACGAATTTAAAAAGACTTATAAAAATGAAAAAATCCAAGCTTATAATACTTATTATTATCTTTTTTTTAATGGGTATTCTTTTAGATCGGGCATTTTTATACTATGAAATGGGCGAGAAAAACAAGATCTTACTTCTGGAACAAGAGATAATAAAAGAGGATTATAAAATGCTGATTAAACAATTTGAGAGTGTTGAGCAAGAACTTCTCTTACGTAAACTGCAAGATTCTATTTATGCCTTAGATTCAACTTATTTTGAAGACAGTGCGGATTTTGAATAATGAACTACTTATGCTAAGTATTCAAATATTATAAACTTTAAATAAATAAAAAATATGAGTCCAGATACTGAACCAATTATAGTTGAACAAACCTTTAACACTTCGGTTAATAATGTGTGGGATGCTATTACAAATGTAGATCAAATGACGCAATGGTTCTTTGAAAATATTGAATCATTTAAACCTGAAGTAGGATTTGAAACAAATTTTAATGTTCAGTCCGTAAGCAGGAGCTTTATGCATCTATGGAAAATAACAGAAGTAGTGCCATTTAAAAAAATTGTTTATAGCTGGAGGTATGAAGGCATTTCTGGAGAAGCGATTGTATGGTTTGAATTAATTGAGCTAGGGAAGCAAACTAAGTTAAGATTAACAAATATTGGATTAGAAAGTTTCCCTAAACATATTCCTGAATTCACAAAAGAGAATTGTATTGGAGGGTGGAATTATTTTATTAAGGATAGACTTAAGATCTTTCTAAATAAGAAATTAAAATAGCCGTACCTTTAATGTTGAATTAATAAAAATATATTTATTTCGAATTTAAATAATTTATATCATGTTAAAAAATCAATATTTTTGGAAATTATGGGATGCCGCAAATATAATAACAGGGTTTGCTGCTACACAATCACTCGCATTTGCATTTTTATTTATTACACATCCCAGTTTTGGCAGACAGTTAAAATCCGAACTTATTTTAGGAGGAATTTCTTTCTTTATTATCATAGGTGGAGCAATTTATTCGATAGGAGTAAGTAAATGTTTGAAATGGGCAAAAAGTCTTTTGTTATCCGGCGAAAAAATGGAAATGAATAATATTGATGTTGAAACCATGATTTCATCGATTAACTATTCTACTAAAGGAAGAATTTGGGTAATAATCTTTTTTACTCTTCTTGATATTGGTGTATTATTTTTAACAAGAGTGTAATTTATTATCTAACTTAATTTAATAATATAATTTAAAATATGACTATGAAAAAAATTTCTGTTTTTTGCGGTTCTAGTCCTGGAAACTCAATGATATATACGAAAACTGCACAAAAATTAGCAATATACTTAGCTAATAATAATATTACTCTGATTTATGGAGGTTCTAAAGTTGGTTTGATGGGAGAATTAGCAAATGAAGCCTTGTTAAAAGGTGGGAATGTAATTGGAATAATTCCAAAACATTTAAAGGATAAGGAAGTAGCTCACACTGAATTATCCGAATTGCGAGTTGTGGATACAATGCATCAAAGAAAAAAAATGATGGAAGAACTTTCAGATGCATTTATTGCATTACCAGGTGGACTTGGCACTACAGAAGAAATTTTTGAAATGCTTACGTGGGCGCAATTAAATCTTCATAAAAAGCCTTGCGCATTCGTAAACGTAAATGGATACTTTAATTTTTTAATTGATTTTCTTAATAACATGGTTTTAGAAGGTTTCCTTGAAAAAGAGTACCGTGATATGATTATAATCGAAGATAATATTGAAACTATTTTTGATCAATTTACATCATATAAACATCCCATAATTGATAAAGCCAAAATTGCAATAGAAAAATTAGATAGTAAATAAAATTTTGCGAAAAAAATAATGTATTTGCTATTTCAGTACGCTTAATATGCTAATATTATATTTAGTTCTTTTTCTTGATTATCTTCCTAATTTGAAATCTACATAAAATTTAATAACTTGTAAGAGGAATCTTTGGTTAAAAAATTAAACTTGTTATCATGACAAATATTTTACTAAAGTACTTAGAAGACAGATATAAACATCACTCACCTGCAAAGGAAGAGAAGTCATTTGGCCCGGTTATAACTATTTCTCGTGATTTTGGTTGTCCGGCAAATATGTGTGCAACTGATTTAGCTGAGTTACTTACTAAATTAGAAAGAGGAGAAAAGGAACCATGGAAAGTTATAAGTAAGGAAATATTAGACCAAGCATCAAATGAACTAGGATTATCACCCGAAAAAATAGAATTTGTATTTAAATTTCAAAAAAGAAGTACGGTTGATGAAGTTCTTGAATCTCTATCAAGTAAATACTATAAAAGTGAACGGAAAATCAGAAATACTATTCGGGAAGTTATAAGATCTATTGGTGAAGAGGGAAGAGTAATTATTGTAGGGAGAGCAGGGTCTGTAATTCTGCAAGATATTCCAAATTCATTACATATAAAATTAACAGCACCACTTGATTTTCGCGTAGAAGGTGTTGGTCGTCGTCATGAAATATCGCATACCGAAGCCAGAAAATTGACTAACGATATGGACAAAAAACGATCTCAATTACGAAATGAATTTACAGGAAAGACTATTTATAAAGATGATTATGATTTAATTTTTAATTGTCAAAAGTTTAAAGTAGAGAATATTGTTAGTGTAATTGCAAAGGCTGCAGAGGATCATAAGTTAATTTGATTTAGTTTTCGTTAAATAAAAAGTCCCGTCTAAAACGGGACTTTTTTATCTTACAATTATTGTTAAAATTACTCAGAGTGAGTTCAAAAATTGTTGGTAAATAAAAGAGGGTGTCCAAGAACGGATACCCTTTTTTCATTTAAAGTTCTATTAAATATGAATTTAGTCATCTCATTGTTTTGTTATATGCCTAATATTTAGTATATTAAGGCATGAA
>JAQIBH010000140.1 GCA_027859205.1 Bacteroidales bacterium
TTTAAGTTTTTTTGAAGAAAATCTCCAAATTCATTAAGTGATAAAGGTGCCTGAGGTCGAGCTACCTTATAAACCTTGATTTTAGGTAAAAGTCTATTTAAAATCTGAAAATGATCGAGTTGTTGTTCAAGCCCTTTTACAAATCGGTATCGATAGGTATTACTTTTAACTGCATTAAATTTTTTTATTCCTGTTAGTTCTTCAATATCAAAACCTGATGAGTTTTTGGTGCTTAGTATTACCACGTTTTTTAAAGGGAGAAATTCAGTAAAATAATTATCGCTAATAGGCAATTGAAATTTTTTAATATTTGGCCTGATTTCCATTAGTGAATCATTCTTTATTTCTAAATTTCTCAACACATCATTCCAAATTTTCAGGCTCGGAAATCCAGGAACTACTTTAAGATCATTATTCACAACACTAATATCATCTGCCAATGCCTGAAATCCCTGATTCACAAAATGAGCTGCAATGGATGATTTACCAACTCCGCTCAAGCCAGTAAATATTGTAGCTGAATTACCAAATTTTACAGTACTACCGTGAATGGGTAATAATCCTCGCTGTAAAAACAAAGCACCAAAAGCCGAACCTAGCAAAAAAAGACGTACTTCTTTATCTGCTTCATCCTTTAAAAGCTCAACAACTACTTTATTTCCATCCTTAACATAATATCTGGCTATATGATCAACTTCAAGTAAGAATTCGTTTTTTGTGGCCTGGTATTTTACTCCTTGTTTTGTTATTTCATTTAAATGCCCGGGGGTTTTACCTAAAATTAATTCAACATCAGGGAATCCTTCAGATAGTAATAGTTCAGGAACTTCAAATGCTGATTTAAATATTAAACCAAAAGCTTTATATGTAAACGTTTTTACCATATTCTAAATTACAAGCACAAATTTACATGAAAATCCCTTAAAACTTAGCATTATTGGTGTTTTTGCTTTTATTATATTCCTTTGTAATTGTTTATATTTGTTAAAATAGTTTTTATGAACTCCGCATTTGGAAGAATAAATATCAATCGAAATCCAATTAATCAATCTCTTTTTAATAAAAGCATTGAAAAACTAGCTGTATTTGGGAATGTTAAAAAGGAAACAGTTTTAGGAGATAATTACGGATTTGGTCAAATCATTTTTCCTCCATTTAAAGAAAGCCTGATTAAAAGCCAAAACTTAGTTTTAGTTTCAGATTCAAGTATTTATAACAAAAAGGAACTTGCAACAGAACTTGATTTAACAGAAAATCAAATTAATAACGACATTGTCATTTTAAAAGCTTTTGAAAAATGGGGGAAACTTTGTGTTAATTATTTGCTTGGAGATTTTGCATTTGCCATTTGGAATTCGGATACCGAGAAACTTTTTTGTGCACGTGATCATTTGGGTGTGAAACCTTTCAATTATTATTCAGATGAAAATTCGTTCGTTTTCTCATCGGATATTCCGGGCATTTTAGCACAAAATGATTTAGGCTTCACAATTGATGAGCAGCACATTGCTGATTCAATTTCAATCATTAAATCCGAAAACTTTAGAACCACATACAATGAAATCAAAAAACTTCCGCCTGCACATTATCTAACTTTAAAAAACGGAGAAGTCGAAATTAAACAATATTGGGAACTTAAAACAAAAGAATCTATTGCCAAAAATAATGAAGATATTATTGAAGAATTTAAATTTATACTTATTGAAGCTGTAAAATGCAGAATACAAAACGAAGATAATATTGGAACTGAATTAAGTGGTGGAATCGACTCTTCAAGTCTTACAGCAATAGCATCACAATTTGCCCAAATCAAAACTTTTTCTCATGTTATGCCTGATTATTTGTTGGGTAAAATACATCCATTTGCAGATGAACGAGATTTTATAAATCTCTTAACTGATCATTGTAAAATTTCGGAAAGGAATTTCATAACATCAGAAAAAAAATCTCTTATAGAAGCAATAAGTCAAAATGTTAATGACTTTAAAGGTATAACACAGCAAGGATTTGGTGTATTTTCAAATCATTTATATGAGTCTGCAAAGAAAGAAAATGTTTCTGTATTATTATCAGGTTTTGGTGGAGATGAAGTTGTTACGTCAAAATCGTTGGGATATCTTACCGCACTTGCAGCAAATAAACAATGGAAAGAAATAAAAGATGATTTAAAAAATCAAAGACTCAATAAGTTTCAATATTTGAAATCTTTTTTAAAATATTATCTGAAATCCCAAATTCCTTTTATTGCTAAACTTTATGTTTGGATAAGGTTTAAGAAACCTTGGTGGTATGGAAAACTCAAAAATCTGGCTCTAAATAATGATTTTTCTGAAAGGCTAAATATAAAAGATCGATTCTATTCAAAATATGAGAAACATGGAAATTTATCATTACAAGAAAGAAATATTGAAAGAATAATTCATCCTCATGTTTCTCAACGGCTTGAATATTGTTCGTTAATTGCTCGAAAATATGGAGTTGAGTACAGATATCCATTACTCGACATACGGTTAATTGAGTATTATTTAGCAATGCCGACGCGATTAAAAGCTCGAAACGGAATTGGACGATATGCTATTCGAAAAGCAATTGATGGAATTGTTCCTAAGAAAATTCAATGGAGAAATGATAAAAGCGGTGCTACAATTCCAACTGTATTTATGAGAATGATAAATGATAAAAGCCAAATTCTTGAAATAATAAATCGCTCAAAATCAAATGATTTAATTAAAAAATATATTGATCTTAATAAATACGAAAAATGGTTTGAACAATTATGTAAAAGATCTGACGAAACGCAAAGAAATATTAATCCCGGAGCCTTTTATAATTATTTAAAACTGATCCTTTTCATTGAAAAAAATACTAAATTTTTCAAATAATGCAATTTTCAAGTTATATAAATCATTTGTTTTCGAAGGAGCTAAAGCTTCTAATAAGTTTATCGCAAAACGAAATTGATTTTGATCCAAACAATAAAATATTATCAGAGATTAATTGGGATACATTTTTACATTTAGTTTTAAAACATCGTCTTGTTTCACACGTGTTAAAACATTCAGATAAATTAACAAATAAAATCCCCCAAGAAATTGTTGTAAAATTAAAAGAGATAAAATTAAATCAATCAAAAATATCATTAGAATACACAAGCTTTCTTATAAAAATCGCGAATCAATTCAAAAGCAATAATATTAAATTCATTTCTTTTAAAGGACCTTTGCTTTCATACGAACTATATAATGATGTTGGATTTAGGAATTTTAATGATTTAGACATATTGGTTAATAAAGATGATGTTGAGGAAGCCAAAAAAATAATTGAAAACCTTGAATTCAAATGTATTTACCCAATGATTAAGCTTTCGAACAGGCAAAGAAAAGTGAATTATAGTTTAAGTCATCATTACCATTTTAAACACAAACAAAAGAATATAGATATTGAATTGCATTGGAGTATTAGCAATCCAAAATCATTTTTTGGAGTGGCTACAAAAGATATTATTACTAATTCGCAAGTGGTTAAAATATCTGGTATTGATATTCCTTATTTATCGACAATAGAAAATTTGGTGTATCAAGCAGCACATGGTTCAATTCATCAATGGTACCGATTGTTTTGGTTAAAGGATTTTTCTGAACTTCTTAAAAAAGTTAATCCAAAACAAATTAAGAAAGCTTTTGACTTATCAAAAAAACTAAAACTTAACAGATGTTTTTTGCAAGCAATTAATTTATCTCATTTAATATATAAAGAAGAATTGCGGGATTATAAAGATTTATATATCAACAGAAACCTAATTGAAACTCCTTTAAAATCAATAGGCTTAACTGACTTAAACCAGCAAGGAATAAGTGGGAAAATTAAATCAATAATTTATAGATTGAAACTTAAACCCGATTCGAATTATTATTTTGAATTAATTTATAGATTAAGAACTCATTTAACAGATTGGGAGCTTTTAAAATTACCTAACTCGTTATTTTTCTTATTTTATTTACTTAGACCTTTTCTGCTTATTTATAAGTTCTTATTTAGAAAATAAATCATTTTTTAAATTCTATTGGATTAAAAACAATGTGATTATCGGACTATATACCCTAATCTATATTTTACATGCTGTTGCTGTTTTTGAAGACTAGGTGCTTAGCAGATTTATTTATAAAAACACCTTGAAAAAAAGTTGCAGAAGAACCTATTAAACATAACAGCTTAGCACCTTCTTTTAAATTGTCAAAAATCAATCCGATAATCCAGAAAAATAAAGTTAGTTTTTAAATTCTATTGGATTAAATAAATATCCTTGTTCTGAAAAATGTTTTAAAAATCGCGGCAAAACATGTTTAAGATTTTTTTCAGCTTTCAAAGTATCATGAAAAACAATTATAGAACCCGATTCTGCATGATCTAATGCATGCTTTAAGCATTTTTCTTTATCCATTTTTCTATTATAGTCTTTAGTAAAAACATCCCACATAATAATTTTAAAATCTTTTTTTAGATGTGCAATTTGTTTCGGTCGGATTTTACCATATGGTGGTCTGAATAAGTTCGAATCAATTACATCAGCTGCTTTTTGTACTCCCCGAATATATTTTTTACTATTAGTGAACCAACCTTTAATATGATTGTGAGAGTGATTTCCAACGGAATGACCCTCATCAAGAATTTGCTTATACAAGTCGGGATGTTTATTTACATTTTTACCTATACAAAAAAAAGTCGCTTTTGCATTAAATTCTTTCAAACTAGAAAGCACCCAAGGTGTAATTTCGGGTGTTGGTCCATCATCAAAAGTTAAAAAGAGTTCATTATCCTTTCCCGTAAAATGCCACGACAAATCTCTAAAAACTTTTGCTACAATATGTTCTTTTTTTATCATAAACTTTAGCTATTGTACAATTGCATATATTGCATAAACTTCTGCTCAATTTCCCTTGCTAACTCGATTTGATTATTTTCAGTTGTTATTTTGTATAATTCTTGTAAAATATATAAGTCTATTTGTTGCTCATTAGAAATATCTTTTGTGCCAATAGTATATTTTCTGTCTAAGCCAAAATAATATTCTAACTCAAGATACATCTTATTTGATAGATTTTCAACTAATTGGTTAGACTTTTCAAATGCTCCTGCGTGATAATACGCTGAAATAACAGAAATCAAAGTATTATTAAATGGTATTTTATGATTAGGAAATAATTCCATGCAACGGTCAAGAACTAAAAGAGCTGAGTCATTTTTATTTTCTTCGATCAGCTTTTCGGCCAATCGCCCGAAACTACTTCTTAGATTTGAAAACATTCGGATATTATTTTCATCAAAATAAATATCATTTTCCTCTATTCCACCCCAGCGGAATTTATTCATTATATTATCGTACATAATGTCAGAATCAACCTCTCCGGTAAAAAACCTTTCGGATTTTGCTTCAACAGGAACCAATTGATATGTTAAACCATCAACTTTAAAATATTTCTGAAGATTAAAATATTTGGTGCTAGTAACCGTCATTGCCCAATAAATTGGACGCTCCCAATTATTTGTTGCAAGCATATCTAATAACATTAATCCATCTTTATATAAATAACTTTGCCCAAAGCTCCATTCAATTTGCTCAACAATTCGATCGCTATATTTTTCATTAACAATACCATTACTTAAAATATTCTCAGAATCAATTTTTAACTTAAACTTTTTGGTAGGGATATAATTAATCGTTTCATTAGCAACAAATGGCGAATTAATTTTTGTTTTAGGATCATCACTGGCAATAAAATTAATTACATCTTTAACATCGATAGCCTGCTCAACTCGCTCATATATAGGCAAAACATCTCTGTTCCCTTTGTGATATTTGTCGTGCGTTAAACTAAATGGTAATCGTTCAGATTCATATGACTTTCTGTCCATTTGATCTATATACCATGCTGCTCTTAAGTAACTTAAATTACAAACTTTTATATCGGTTCTTATACCCTCAACTTCCTGTGCATACCAAAGAGGGAAAGTATCATTATCGCCATTAGTAAATAATATGGCGTTTTTACTACATGAATTTAAATAGTTATATGCTAAATCTCGTGCAGTATACCTGCCAGATCTATCATGATCATCCCAATTTTCAACAGCCATTACTCCAGGAACTAATACTAAAGAAATTACTGTGATGAAAATTGCTGATGCGGATTTTGGCACTTTTTTATTTACAAAGTTTATCAAGCCAGCAACGCCTAATCCTAACCAAATAGAAAAAGCATAAAAAGAACCAGCAAAAGCATAATCTCTTTCACGGGGTTGCATAGGATATTGATTTAAATACACAACAATTGCAATCCCTGTTAAAACAAAAAGCATTAATACAATAGTAAAATCGTGCTTATTCTTTTTATAGTGAAACAATAAACCTATTAAACCTAAAAACAAAGGAAGCATATAATATTTATTGCGTGCCGGATTATTTTTAAAATGTTCCGGGACCAGATCTTGCTCGCCAAGTCTGGCATCATCAACAAAAGGGATTCCGCTAATCCAGTTTCCTTTAAGTACATTCCCATGACCTTGAATATCATTTTGCCTACCCGAGAAATTCCACATGAAATACCTTAAATACATATGTCCAATCTGATATTTAAAGAAAAATGAGAGATTATCATCGAACGATAGTCTTATTCTTTTTTCAACTTGACCTCTACCATTAGTTACAGAAATTTCTTTGTTTGATAGATCAACCCATTTTTTATACTCTTGCACATGCTTCTTGTCTGAGCTATACATTCGTGGAAATAAAGTTGTAAACTTAGGATCAAACTCCACCTCTATTTTATAATCGGCAATAATATATTTTCCATCTTTTTTAATATAAACAGGTTTCGTCTGTTTGTTATCAACCATAGGTGCATCGAAGGTTTGACCATAAAATAAAGGTCTGTCTCCATATTGTTCTCTATTTATGTAATACAGTAAATCAAAAGCATTATCGGGATTGTTTTGATCCATTGGAGGATCGGCAGATGACCGAATTACAATCATTGCATAAGAAGAGTAGCCAATCATAATTACTGTAATAGCTAATAATAAAGTATTCAATACAACTTTGCCATTTCTTTGAGTATATCTAATTCCCCAAACAAGTAAGGATATTAATACGGCAATATAAAAAAGAGTTCCCGAATTATATGGTAATCCAAATCCATTAACAAATAACAAATCAAACCATGCGGCAATTTTCACTATTCCAGGAATTAATACATACATTATTGTTCCTAATAATATACCAGAGATAATAAAAGCATAAAAAACACCACTTTTGGTTACTTTATATTTCTTAAAATAATATACAAAAACAATAGCAGGAATTGCCAATAAATTTAACAGGTGCACTCCAATTGATAATCCAATTAAATAGGCAATAAGTATTATCCAACGATTCGCATATTTCGATTCCGATTCGTCCTCCCATTTTAAAATTGCCCAAAAAACAAGTGCTGTAAACAATGAAGATGTCGCATAAACTTCAGCCTCAACAGCCGAGAACCAAAATGTATCAGAAAATGTATAAGCTAATGCTCCTACAAGTCCACTTCCAATAATTGTAATAATATTTCCAAGAGTAAAAACTCCATCTTTACTAACAATTTTACGAACGAAATGAGTAATGGTCCAGAATAAAAATAAAATAGTAAACGAGCTCGCCAAAGCCGATAAAATATTTACTGTTTTAGCCACATTCTCAGTTGATCCGGCAAACAGCGTAAATACTCTTCCTAGTATCATGAAAAACGGTGCTCCTGGAGGATGTCCAACCTCCAATCTGTATGCAGAGGCAATAAATTCACCACAATCCCAAAAGCTTGTGGTTGGTTCTATTGTTAATAAATATACAATCGATGCAATAATAAATGCAATCCACCCGAATATGTTGTTGTACAGCTTATAATTCTTCATTTTATATAGTAAAATTGATTTGACAAAATAATGCTCTAAAATAAGATAAATAACGTTAAAACACATTTTAAATTATAACTTAAGCCTAAATTTACATCTTATATAAATTCATTTTTAAGTGTTTTTTCTTACTTTCGGCTCATAAATAATTTATATGAATTTTTGGAAATATATTATTCTCTGCTATATAATACTTTTAAGCAGTTTCCTGTCAATTTCTCAAATAGATAATTGTAACTATATTGGGGATACAAAAATTTATTCGGCTGATTCAAACAAGTTATTCCTTCAAATTGACAATAATAATTTTATAAAAAATAATGAATATACGAGTTCAGTAATTGAAGGCTTTACGCTCTTGGGATTTAATATTGCTCCAAAATTCATTTACTACCCAAGCACTAGAATCAAATTAAGCCTTGGTGGTAATTTTTTAACTTATAACGCTAGAGAAAATGAGATAGAGGCTTCTCTACTTTTTTCTTTTCAATACAAAATTTCTCCTAAATTCAATTTTGTTTTAGGGAATATTTATGGAACTGTAAATCACAGATTAATAGATCCTCTTTTTGATTCAGAAAGATTTTTAAACAAAAATATCGAAAACGGGCTTCAATTGATATGGAATAGTGATCGTATTTTTACAGACCTGTGGTTAGATTGGGAACGGCAAATATTTCAAGATGATCCGTTTCACGAGAAATTTAATGTTGGACTTTCATCCGAGTTTTTAATTATTAATAAGGAAAATCGATATAAATTATCTATACCTTTTCAAAATTTAGTTCGGCATGAAGGTGGTCAAATAGATAAATACAAAGAACCTATAGTAACAATTTTTAATAATGCCACTGGATTAAGTTTTACTAAACTTTTTAATGATAAGTTTATTCATAAATTAAAAATCTCGTCATTCGTTGTTAACTATCAGGATCTGTCTCCACTAAAGGAACGAATGTATATTGACGGCACATCAAGTTATTCAAATCTTGAATTAATTAACTCAAACTATAATTTAACTTTAGGTTATTGGTATGGAAACCAACATATTGCTCCATTAGGAAATCCTATTTACGAAACTTATTCCAGAACAAAATATTATGTAGAAGAGCCTATTCGCCAATTGATAATCAGCAAATTAAATTATCAAAAAAATGTTTTTAAAGGAATTAACTTTGGTTTACGATTTGATACTTATTACGATTTATTAGATAGTAATCTCGATTATTCTTGGACTGTAATGGTGGTGTTTAACCAAAGATTCTTTTTAAAAGATTTTAATTTAAAATAAATCGCCAAGGTTTGTTTTTGTAGATTTCACCTGCATAATCGATTCCAATACGAGGCGTTGTTTTGAATTTAACTTCACTCGATTTTAAATCCTTCTCAATCCATAAGTTCTGGTTTGAAAACAAATCTTCACCATAAAATGATTTATCAATAAATAATTTCTTAGAAAGTTTTCCCGGGCCATCAAAACCTTTAAGGCCACGAATTAATACTGCCTGTGGAACATCTTTTACTGATGTAACTATATTCAACATCCAATACATTCCATAAATGAGATAAACATAAATTTTACCTCCTGTATGGTACATAATTTCTGTTCTTGGAGTTCGGCCTTTACTGGCATGACATGCCAAATCTTTTTCTCCACGATAAGCTTCAACTTCGGTTATCAAGAACTTTTCGATTCTACCTTCCTCGAATTTTCGGACAATGTATTTTCCTAATAATTCTGGAGCTACTTCTAAGACATCTCTTGCAAAGAAATCATTTTGAAGCCTGTCCATTAATATTTAATTTTATCAGTTTTATCTCTCCATTTATTAAATGCAAATATGGATTCATCTCTTAAAATTTGGGTAGTAGGAATCTTTCGTTTTTCGATTGGAAGGTCTAACTCTTCATAAATAAAGGAATCATCGAAATCGATTTCTTTTGCATCTGCTTTAGTATTTGCATAATAAAGTTTCTCTAAATGTGCCCAATAAATAGCTCCTAAACACATCGGGCAAGGCTCACACGAAGAATATATTATACATCCTTTTAAGTCAATGGCACCCAATTTTGCCGTTGCTTCGCGAATAGCATTAACCTCAGCATGAGCTGTGGGATCATTATTCGAAGTAACTCTATTAACTCCTTTTGCAATTATTTCACCGTCTTTAACAATTACAGCACCAAAAGGGCCTCCATTATTATCAATATTGTCAACAGAAAGCTCAATGGCCATTCGCATAAATTCATCATGATTCTTGCTCATACTCATTCTATATTTTTAATATTTGTTTTGCTTCCGAATAAAAAAAGCGAGTAAAAATACGAAAATAATGTGATTCCTATTTGTGTTTCCAATGTATCTTCATTTAAAAATGATAATAATGCAATAATAAAAAATACAATAAACAAATAATTCTTATGCCCTTGAAACCTAATTACAGGATAAAACATTGAGAATAAAATTAATACAAATCCAACTACTCCAAAGCTTAAAAAGAAAGTTACGAATTGATTGTGTGCCCTTAATCTATTTTGCTTTGGCAATCTACTTTTATTAGCCTTATATTGTAAGTTAAAAGAATCCATCACATCTCCTGTTCCAACACCAAACCAAAAATTATTTTGTATAATATCATATGCTGTTTTTACAAACTCCGCTCTCAAAGTTATTGAATTACCGGCCGGATTAAATCCCTTTTTATAAACATCGATTTGCCAAATTATTTCATAAATTTTTGGATAAATAGCATATTTATTTTCAAAAATATAATTAGCCATTCCGCTTTCAATATTTTTGATATCATTTACTGAGAGTTTTGATATTCCGACAGAATCTTTTCTATAAGCCTTTGAAGTTAGATACCTCATTAAAGTATATTTAATCTCTTGTCCTTTTTGATCTCTACTGAAATATGGTATTGAGCTTACATTATTCCATTCCTTTTCAAGTTCCTGCTCACATATATATATACTCAAGTAACTACCATTTTCTAGCTGATCAACTCCTTTAATATGACTATATGCATTACCGGATTGAGTGAATTCATCCAGATTTTCAAAATCAACAATTGGAGTAGTATAAAACTTGGAAATTGAATGAGTTATATATGACGCCAATAACAAGAAAATAGTAATTAATGATACTTGAAGAAATAATCTTGGAACAACGTACTTTATACTTAATGAAACAAAACCCAAAACCAGAAAAAGAGTAATAAAAAAGATAAAAATGCCTGTAAATGATTTTAAAAGATAAAGAAAAATTACCAGCCACACTATAAATACAATATATACTCCAAGCTCAAAACTTGTTTTGAAAAACTTCTTTGAAAACAAAATATACCCTAATGAATAAATGCTAATATTTATTAATAAACTTAATCGAATATGAGACATAAATGCCGAAATATCCCTAATATCACCGACCGGATAGTCAATTGCTTCAACCAAAATTAACGTACTTATAATCGTAGAAGAGACAACCGCTAATGTAAACCATACTAGAATTGATTTAATTTGCTTTTCGCTGATCTCTTTTGATGTACCAATAATTACCGGGAATAATACGAGTATAGCCTTATTTCCTAAATCGTTAAAAGCATATTTAAAATTCTGTGTATTTAAAAGCCATATTACATGAATAAGGAATATGCCAACAAATATTAAAATTGCCTTTTTTGATTTTATCTCATCAAGTTTCCTTTTAAAATCCAGTTCAAGAACCCAATTTGATATTAAAAAAATCATTGAAATACTTAAAGCAAGCTTCGAAAGGGGTAAACAAATAGCAGTAAGTATTAATCCAAAATAATAAATTTTTGAATGATTAAACTTGAAGTTAAATATTTTCATGTTTTGTAATAAATCTAAACATCAAAGATACTTAAAGAAACTTGGAATTTAAAAACGTAAATTATCATAAAAAATTCTTTTACTAAATAAAATGGAGGCATTATGTGACAATTCATTTCAAAAATTAATTATATTTGCGCTTCGTTTTTACGAAATATATTATAGTTACAAAGAATCGTTATTTGTAAGTCAGCTTATTAACAATAATTTGTTAATAATTCTCTTGATTTATAAAAAATAATTGTATTTTTGCAATCCGTAAAAAGCGGGGAATTATAATGTATTAAGGTATTAATTAAAAAGTTAGGAATTAAAAGTGGATACATTAAGTTACAAAACAGTATCAGCGAACAAGGCAACTGTTCAGAAAGAATGGATTCTTGTTGACGCGAAAGACGAAATCTTAGGCCGGTTAGCTTCTAAAGTAGCAAAAATTTTAAGAGGCAAAAACAAACCATCTTTTACACCACATGTTGATTGTGGCGACAACGTTATTGTTATTAACGCCAGTCAAATTCAATTAACAGGAAACAAAATGACAGACAAACAATATGTAAGTCATTCTGGTTATCCGGGTGGACAGAAATTTATTTCACCGGAAGCTTTATTAGCAAAAAAACCTAATGCTGTAGTTGAAAAAGCAGTAAAAGGCATGTTACCAAAAAATCGTCTTGGAAGAGAATTATTTAGAAACCTTTATGTTTATGAAGGCAACGAGCACGCTCAAGAAGCGCAAAAACCAAAAAAAGTAGATTTAAACTCAATTAAATAATTAGTATGGAAGTAATAAATACTTTAGGAAGAAGAAAAGCTGCAGTTGCACGGGTTTATTTAAGTGAAGGAAAAGGGAAAATTACTATTAACAAACGTGAATTAGAAGAATTTTTCCCGACAGAACCACTTCAGTACATTGTTAACCAACCATTTGAATTAGTTGAGGTTGTTGGAAAATACGACGTTAAAGTCAATATTTTCGGTGGTGGTATTAAAGGACAAGCTGAAGCAGTTCGATTAGGAATTACAAGAGCATTAATCGAGTTAGATCCAGAGCACAGAGATGCTTTGAAAAAAGCCGGATTCGTGACTCGTGATCCTAGAATTGTAGAACGCAAGAAACCTGGTCAACCAAAAGCGCGTAAGAAATTCCAATTTAGTAAAAGATAGAATAATATTCTGTTGGATAATATTCCGTTTAGTATCTAAATTGTTGAGACGTCCCCTAACGGAGCTACTCAGCAATTGATCAATTAAAGAGAATGTAAACGTTTAAAAATTAAGTAAATGTCAAAAACAAATTTTAACGAATTATTAGAAGCAGGTGTACATTTTGGACACTTGAAAAGAAAATGGAATCCTGCAATGGCTCCTTATATCTTCATGGAGCGTAATGGAATTCACATTATCGATTTACAAAAAACTGAAGCAAAATTAAATGAAGCATGTAGTGCTTTAAAACAAATTGCAAAATCAGGTCGTAAAATATTATTTGTAGCTACAAAAAAACAAGCTAAAGATATTGTTGCCGAAAAAGTTAAACCTACGCAAATGCCATATGTTACAGAGCGTTGGCCGGGTGGTATGTTAACTAACTTCCCAACTATTAGAAGGGCAATTAAGAAAATGTCAACTATTGACAAAATGGAAGTTGATGGTACATTTAAAAATTTAGCGAAAAGAGAGAAACTACAAGTAACTCGTCAAAGAGCTAAATTAGAGAAAATGTTAGGAAGTATTTCTGATATGACAAGACTTCCTGCAGCTATGTTTATTGTAGATGTTTCTAAAGAACATATTGCAGTAAGAGAAGCAAAAAGACTTAATATACCTCTATTTGGTATAGTTGATACAAACTCAGATCCAACAAATATAGATTTCCCAATTCCAGCAAACGATGATGCTTCAAAATCAATTTCTTTACTTATAGACCTAGCTACCGGGTCAATCCAGGAAGGTTTAGATGAAAGAAAGATGGAAAAGGAAAAAGATGGGCCAGCAAAAGAGAATAAAAAAGGTAGTGATAAACCAAATACTGATGCTAAAAAGACAAGTGCCAGAAAAACAGAAGAAGCTCCTGCTGAAAAAATAAAGGTTGAAGAACCAAAAACTGAAGAAGTAAAGACAGAAAAGCCTAAAACTGAAGAGGTAAATACAGAAGAAGTAAAGGCTGAAGCAAAAAAAGAAGAAAAAGAATAATTTAAAACATGTCTGCCGACAAGTAGGCTAAAAAAAATAAAAAAATGGCTCAAATAACTGCAACGGAGGTAAATAAGTTAAGAAAAATGACTGGTGCCGGAATGATGGATTGTAAAAAAGCACTAGTTGAAGCTGAAGGAGATTTCGATAAAGCACAACAAATTATCCGTGAAAAAGGCATGGCTGTTGCAAACAAACGTTCCGACAGAGAAGCTAGCGAAGGCGTTGTTTTAGCTAAAGCTACTGGAGCAAAAGGTGCTATTATAGCATTGAATTGCGAAACTGATTTCGTGGCTAAAAACCTGGATTTTATAAAATTAGCAGAAGATATTCTTGAAAAAGCAATAGAAAATGCACCTGCAGACCTTGATGGTTTGAAAAACATTGAAATTGACGGGATAAAAATCTCTCAAAAAATTATTGAACAAACAGGTGTTATTGGTGAAAAAATCGATTTAAAATATTTCGATAAAATTGAAGCTGAACAAGTAGCAGCTTATATCCATAGTGATAAAAAATTAGCTACTCTTGTAGGATTAACAAAGTCAGGTATTGATGAGCAAGTAGGAAAAGATGTTGCAATGCAAGTTGCGGCTATGGATCCTGTAGCTCTTAATAAAGAGTCTGTTTCTCCTAAAGATATTGAAAAAGAACTAGAGATTGGCAGAAACCAAGCATTAGCTGAAGGAAAACCTGCTGAATTAGTTGATAAGATTGCACAAGGTAAATTGGGCAAATTCTTTAAAGAAAGTACTTTGTTAAGCCAGTCGTTTATTAAAGATAATAAAATGACCGTGGAGCAATATTTAACAAGTACAGATAAAGATTTAACTATTAATGCTTTTAAGAGATTTTCAATTAAGCAATAATCTTTTTATCATAAAAATATTGAGGGAGTTCGTTTTGAACTCCCTTTTTTATTTTATTTTTAGCATAAAATATCATAAGAAATGAAAATAGTCCTATTAGAACCTATTGGTATAACAAGCGCAAATATTGCCAAAACAAAAACTGATTTTGATATGTCAAGGCATAAGTTTGTGTATTATGATTCCAGACCCGAAAATGATGAAGAGATTATTCAAAGAGCAAGAAATGCAGATGTCATTGTGTTAAGCAATCTTCCTCTTTCAGAGAATGTTATTAATAATTGCCCAAGCCTAAAAATGATTTCTGTTGCTTTTGCCGGGGTAGACCATATTCCTATGAACCTATGCATAGAAAGAAAAATTGTAGTTTCAAACGGAGGAGGGTATTCGAACCATGCAGTTGCAGAATTAGTTATTGGATCAGCTATAAATCTTTTTAGAAAAATAAATTGGAACGATTCTCAAACGAGAAAGTTTTCGACACGTGAAGGATTTCTAGGATCAGAATTGTTTGGAAAAACATTTGGGATAATTGGTTTTGGAAAAATTGGTAAGGAAACAGCTAAACTAGCTCAAGCATTCGGTTGTAAAATTTTAGCTTATAATTCTTCTCAAAAAGTCTTCCCATATATTGAATTTGTTGAATTAGATTATTTGTTAAAAACGTCAGTTCGATATAAGAATACGACTAAACAGATGATATTAAGACTCTTTATTATTTTAGGCATCAAAGTATCAAGATATGAGTATCAAGATTCAAGACAAAATAATCTATTTCTTGATACTTGGGGCTTGATACTTGATACTTTTTAACATGAAATCA
>JAQIBH010000175.1 GCA_027859205.1 Bacteroidales bacterium
TTCAGTATCTAAACCAAATAATGAGAATTCAGAAAATGTAACCAATAGGTTACGAGTAGGTAATTCAATAAGCAATGGAGAACAGAAAGCAGGTTTTTCACCTTTAGCTTTACTTGTCCAAATAGTTTTGCCTGTAAATCTATTTAGAGCAACTACATTTGTTTCAGGATCTCCAGGAGTACAATAAATCTTATCACCTTCAACCAATAAGGATTGCGCAAATCCAAAACGGGTTATCACACCATTGAAATCTTTGATCATATTAGCAGACCACACTTTTGTTCCTTTCTCGGCATTTAAACAAACAATTTCTCCACGCGGAGAGCAAACATAAACTAAGTCGTTAATTACAGTAGGGGTTGATCTGGAGCCAGGGAAATTTACTACCCATGAACTGTCGTATTCAAATTTCCATAATAATTCGCCTGATAAATCGAATGCAAATAAATGACTTAAGCTATCAATTTCGCCATTAATAAATAATTTATCGGAAGTAATTGCGGGAGAACCATAACCATTTCCAACGCCTTCGTATTCCCATAATAATTCAGGTCCTTCTTCTGGCCAAACTTTTAATAAATTAGTTTCCTGATATTTCCCATCACGATTATCGCCACGCCATTGTGCATTCTCAGATTTTTGTGTACAAGAACTAAAAAATAGAATTGAAATAAATAAAAAGATTATGTTTCTCATTTGGTTTAATTTTTTTGATTATCAGTTTCTTTAATGCTTAAGATTACAAAAAAAGATATAGGTTTAATCTTATAAAAATATTATTCATTTCGTAAAGATGAAATTAAATTAGATTTTATTGCATTACGTGAAGGAAAATAAATCCATAGCATCCCGCTAATTAGTACTAATAATACCAGAATCAGAACAAAAAATCCGGGAATACTAAACGCTGGAGAAAAAATCGATGGTAGTATGCCAATAATAGCAGCAAATATTCCTATTCCTATTCCTAATATCAATAATAAAATATTTTCGATAAAAATCAGTTTAAATACTTTGTTTTTTGAAAATCCAACTGCTAATAATAAAGCAATTTCACTGCGTCGCTCAATAATATTTCTCATAAGAACAATGCCTAAGCCAAATGTTCCTATAATTACTCCTAATCCACCCAGAAACATAAATACGGTGAGATAAGTGTTGGTTACAGAATAAAATTGAGCTAATCTGTCAGAAGTAAGATTCAATTCAATTCCATAATTTCTTAAGTATGTACTGATTAGTTCGCTAATTTCCTCTTTATTGTTTACTGGGCCATCAATAAGCATTGTTTTGGAGCCGCTAATTGAAGGGAAATTTTGCATGAATACTTCATCAGCAATAAGGATATTTCCTTGAAAAATAGAAGCATTTAAGCCACCAATTAAAACTAGGTATATTTTTTGTCCTGCTTCATTTAAATAAATCAAGGTATCGCCAACTTCTTTAATTAAGCCCCAGGTAATTACAGTTTGATCGGCAAATGCATAATAAACATTTTTCTCCGATGATTTATTAAGTTCTAACCATGTATTTTCTTTATTGATACCTTCTAGGAGTTTAGCAAATGAAAAGGCATCTCGTTTATTTAATTCTTCAGGATTTATACCAAGAATTTTAGGTTTTTGTACTTGATTAAGATTAAGACAACTGGCATCGTCACCATCTAATTGATGCATTTGAATAAATTCTACATTTTCCAGATCTGCTTCACCTTCAAATCCAAATCTGTTTTTTCCTGTTTCGGAATTTAAATCGTATAAAATAGGTAAAGTTGATTCAGCCCAGAATAGAAATCCACCGGTTCCCGATTGTTGTATGTTTTCATTACCTGAAAAAGTATTGCGATTTGCTCCGGTGATTATTATTGTGAATGTTCCTAAAGCCAACAAGGCAATTATTGCAAGGCTTCTGGATTTATTTCTTGAAGCATTTTTCAAGGCAAATTGCACGATAGTTGGAGTAGAACCGCTAGTACTTTGCTTAACTTTATTGAAAATAAGATTTACCATCGCAATGCACGAAAGCAAGAAAATGCCTCCTGCTGATAAAATTAAACCGGCATTTTGATCTACAGAAGTAGAAAATGAATAGGAGATGAGAACAATAACAATTAATATGCTCACTAATGCTGTTAGTTTATTGAATTTAGCTCTGGATTTTGCTTTCTCCGGGGAACGTTGTGAGATTTCCCTAACTAATCCAATTATTACTTGTTTGAGCTTATTTCTAGTAACAAAATAAATCGCAATTAAAGAGATGATTGTTCCTCCTATTGCTCCAATAATTAGCGTTAATGGCTTAATATGTACGAGTAATATATTTGTTCTTACAATATCTTGCCAAATTGTATTTAAAGCAAACATGATTCCATTATTATACCAAATTCCAACTAATACACCTACTATTCCTCCAAATATTGCAGTTAGAAAATTTTCTGCAAAACGAATTTGAATAACTTGCTTATTATTAAATCCTATTGCTGATAAAATTCCGGTTTCTTTTGTACGTGATTCTGTATTTAAAGAATAAATAAGTACGGTAAGTAGTATTCCTGCTACAATTATAAAAAAACTCATACTAAGAAATAATTCTCCAAAATCGACTCCATTAGTTGCAGCTCGAACTCCTTCTGATTGAACGTTTAGAAAGCTTAGATTCAAATATTCGGGTTTCAATTTCTTTAATATTTCCTTTTTCAAATCAGCTGTACTAATATCATCCTGATTGAACCGGATTGAAGTATAGCTTCCATATTTATTTTGCCAAATATTTAATCCTGTTTGAATTGAAATTAAAGCTTTAGGAGTTCCATTATAATCATCCCAATATTTTTCATCCTTACCTCTAATTCTGTCTAAATCAATAGGGATTCCGGTTTCCCAATCGCTACAACTTCCAGCATCGGCAAGTCCCGGGAATAATGGCATTAATGATTTATTCGCAATTTTTCCTTGAGTGGGAATTATATCCTTAACTATAAATTGCTTTCGTACTTCGGTAAGTGTGCGTAATGCGCCAATTGTAAAATATTCAATTTCAATAGTATCGTTTTGTGATATTTTCAAATCAGATGATAACCATTGATTTATTATTATCTCATTTTCTTTAAGATCTGATGGTAATAAAGGAGAAGAGGTTGCTGTTACAAATGAATAAGGTGTTTCGATTCCATTAAAGCGAATAGTATTTACAAGATATGTTATTATAGTTTCTTTAGGGATGGCAAAATCTTTAATTGATTCCCAAATTGGTTCATCAATAAATATCCTATCAGATAAAATTTCATGCTTCTTAATATCATCAAGTTCACGTATAATAATATTAGCATCTTCTGTTTGCCAAACTTTACTTAGTGATTTGTTAAGATCTTCTGCTTTAAGATTTTGCTCTTTATTATCGGAACTTATAATGATGTTAGCTAAACCAACTAATTCAAGTTTTTTGGCTAAATATTCACGTGAGATAAAAATGTTATAAGGTGCAGATTGTATATTTTTCAAACTAAATCGCCCCAAATTTTCATTGTCGGCAATTGCCATTACTTTCACTCTAAGGGCAACTGAAGGATCGGATTCTTTGGCAAAAGGTGCGTTAAGAGGTATTATATCAGTATTTTCAACTCGTAATAAAAATTCATCATTTATATTTAAGTTGAGTTTTTGAGCTATATTTTCACTTATAATTACTTCATCTTCATTAAGTTTTGGTATTGTTTTACTTGACAATGCCCAAAAACTATCATTAATTCCATATATCTGAGTTTTATTGATTCTGATATTTGATTCAGTATTTATAGCAATACTTTCAAGCATTAGTAGAGGTGATGTTGCTATATTTAGGTCTGTGGAAATATCATTGGCTAATTCTGCTCGAACAAAACGATCGCCTGTTTGCATCGCAAATTTTATATTTCCAAGTCGTGCATCTACTGTTTGTTTTAGACTATATTTAATTGAATCTCCAACTATTAATGCACCGGTTAATACAGCTGTACTAATTACAGTGCCAGCAAAAACAGCTAAATGTTGTTTTTTGAAAAACCAAAAACTTTTTATGATGAAATTTAATATATTCATTTTTTTAATAAGCTATTTATATATTTAGTGAACTTAGTGATTTTTGTGACTTAGTGGCAAGAAAAAATAAACCGCAAAGGCGCAGAGACGCAAAGTTTTACTGCTCACTACTCACCAAGTATTTCAAGTCTTCCATGATCAAGATTATACATAGTATCCATGTTTTTTGCTAAATCTAAAGAATGTGTAACAACTACCATTGCAACATTATGTTTTTTATTGATTTCCGATAATAAACTTCCCATTTGTTCTGCTGCATCTTGATCTAACGAACCTGTAGGCTCATCTGCTAATACTAAATTTGGTTCGTTTATTAATGCTCGCACTACCGTTGCACGTTGACATTCGCCACCGGACATTTGTCCCGGGCGTTGATGTATCTTATCAGAGAGTCCAACACTTTCTAAAAGACTCATTGCTCTATCCAAAGCATTTTTTTTCAAGTTTTTATCCTTTAAAGGAATTGTAGGAACAAGCACATTTTCAATTAAAGTAAACTGAGGTAGTAAATGATGCTGCTGAAATATAAATCCAATATTTGTATTTCTAATATCAGCCAATTGGTTTTCATTAAAATGCTGAACCTCTTTACCTTTTATTTTTACAATTCCAGAAGTTGGTAAATCCAGAGTACCAATTATATTTAACAATGTACTTTTACCGGAACCCGATGGTCCAATAATTGATAATGCATCACCAGATTTTATGCTTAATGATATTTCGTTAAGAACATTTCTATTGGATAATACTCCAGCATTTTCGTAAAACTTACTTATTTTATGTAATTCAACAATCATATTATTTAATTATGTTTTTGGAATTATAAAGATAATCGTTTTATTGTTATACCTGTGAAGACAGGAATCTAATGTATTGAAAGAGATTAACTTTGTTGAGCTCGCAAGCTCGGTTCCGGATATCCATTTCGTTTCTTCTGGAATGACACGCTTTTTAGAATGTATCGAATATTGGATGCTCATGTCATCTAATCAATTTAATTAGCAAGAACATTTATTGAACTAATTACTTTTTCGTAGATAATCAGCATTTGCCTTGTAAGTTCATCGGTGTTATATTTATTTTCCACGGCTTTTCTTCCATTACTACCAAGTTCCTTAATTTTTTCTCTATCTGAAAGAACTTCTGTGAGTTTTTCAGCTAAAATATCAGGCGTATTTGGTTCATAAATTACACCTCCATTTGTTTCTTTAGCTATTTCTGGGAAAGCTCCAAGAGCAGGTTGTACAATAGGAATACCGCATGCTAATGATTCGAGTTGGTACATTCCAAATGCTTCACCTTTAAGAACAGGAACGGATAAAACGGTTAATTTTTCAAAGAAATCATTTAATTTTTCAATACTGAAGTTATCGATAAACTCAATATCTTTTTCTATACCATTTCGCTTTAGTTTCTTTAATTGTTTATTAAGGAATTTATTATCATCACTTGTTTTGCCACCAGTAGCTTTTAGTAATACATTTTTAAATTTATCTTTTTTCTTGAGTTCAATAAACGCATCAATTAATACTTCAAATCCATTTTCTTTATTCATTCTTGATAAATATCCAATGACAGGTGGATTTTGCACAGGCTCTGAGAACCTATAAACCTTAGGATCAACTCCAATAGGAACAATATGTAATTTTTCATTAGGTATACACATCCTTTTTTGCATTACATCTCCAAAATATTGACTAACTGCTACAAATGCATCAATATCTTTAGATTTTTCACACATAATATCCCAAAGTTTTGTTCTATAATTGTCATTCATGGCATCAATCCATACGTCTTCATCTTGTAAAGAACAAATTACCGGAATATTTAATTCTTCACGAATTCGACCTGCAAGACCCATAAGTAATGCATTAGATAAATGAACTACATCCGGTTTTTCATGATACTTTAAAAAATTAATGAGAAGTTCAAGCTCTTCCTCTTGATATCCTTCAGCTCCTTTTAACATTGAAATGGTCATTTCTTCTAAACCAGATGCCCTTGTTGATTCTGATTTTTTAGAAGCATAGCGAAGAATAGCAGGAGAATTAAAAAATTTATGAAGCCACTTTGGCATATGCCTAAAGAATCTGAATTTCTGTTCAAGGTAAACGTTTACTGCTCCATAAAATACAGGTAAATCATTTTCGCTGCTAGAATTCATTGAATTTAGAGGAAGGTATAATGGCAAAGTAATTGCATCATGACCAGTCTTTTTTAAAGAATTGGTAAAAGCACTATCGCGTAAACAGTTGCCACAATAAAAAGTTCCTCCAAATCCAGGTACTATGTTGATTATTTTCATATTTTAAATTTAGTATCAAGTATTTAGTATCTCATGTCTTAAATCTCATATCTTGATACTATTTAATTCCAAAAGCGTATATTTTTCCATCGCCAGCTCCCACAACAATTGTATTCTTAATTATTGCTGGTGTACCCGAAATTGGACTTCCTATTTCATACGACCAAATTTTCTCTCCGTTGTTTAATTTTAGCATGTATAATTGTCCATCGTCTGAACCAATAATTACTTTATTTCCTACAACAACAGGTGAACTTTCCACTTTTCCTAAAGTTTTAAATTTCCAAAGAATTTTTCCTGTTGCTTTATCAAAACAATAAATATTTCTGTCTTGCGAGCCTATAATTACCTTATTCGAAGAAATAGCTGGCGAACCTAAGAAAGGTCCTGCGTCTAAATATTTCCATACAATTGCTTTCGTTTGCATATTAGCACAATAAAATTCGCCTTCATAATTACCAAAATATGCTCTATTAGCTTCAAGGGCGGCTGATGAAGCAATGTATGTTCCAACATCAATTTTATCTTTTGCAATTCCGGTATTCACATTTATCATATGTAAAAAGCCATCACAACTACCAAATACAGTAACTTTATTGTTTGTAGCCGGAGCTCCGTTAATGTAATTATCTGCCTCGTATTTCCATGCAAGTTTACCTGTTTTTGCATCGACACAATGTAAAAAATAATCGTAACTTCCTGTTATTATTCGTTTTGATTTCTTGTCAGGTGAATATATCCAGGTTGATGAACCTGAAATTTGACCCTCAGTTAGGTATTCCCATTTTAATTTACCTGTTGCAGCGTCTAGTGCAAATAGAGTTCCCTCGAGTGATCCAACGTAAATAGTTTGATCAAGAAAAAGGGGAGAAGCTTCGATTGATGTCCCTGTATTGAATTTCCAATTTAACTTCCCATTTAATGAAACGGAATAAATGTTTCCATCATTCGATCCTACAAAAATATTATTGCCACATATTACAGGCGAAGATTTAATGATATCTTCAGTTTTGAATGTCCAAAGTAATTTCAAAGAATTAGGAATTTGCACATCGGTCTTTCCTTGTAAAGATTGATTCCCTCTAAACGATGGCCAGCAATTATTATTCTGAGCATAAGTTTTTAATTCTGGAATTAAAAAAATGATCGTAAGTGAAATTATAATGTATTTTTTCATAGTTATGTACTTTTTTTTTACCACAGAGTATCACAAAGAAGACACAAAGACACACAGAGTTAATATCCATTTGCTATTCTTTTTATTCCATCCTTCAATTTTAAAACATTAAAATTAATCAATAAACCAATGCGCCTATCAACTAATTTCAAATATGTTAATACTTGTGCTAAGTGTATATCGTTTAATGCATCCACAGATTTTATTTCTACAATTATTCTATCATTTATAAATAAATCAGTTCTATATCCACATTCTAGCTTTACTTCGTTATAAATTAATGGAAGTGGTTTTTCTTTTCAACAATTAATTCAGAGTTTTTAACTCATAAAACAAACATTCTTTGTAGGCCGATTCCAATAATCCAGGACCTAAAGCTTTATGAACTTTTATCGAACAATTAATTATCTCTGAAGTGATTTCATTATCTTCCATTTCAATTCTTTTTTAAATTCTATGTGTTTTATTTCTCCGTGTTTCTCTGTGGTTAAAAAATCTATTCTCCTTCTTTAAAAGAAAGTGCTCCTGTAGGACAAGCTTCTACACATTCTTTTGCCGCAATAGTTAAAGCTTCATTTAGTTCTTTATTAAACGGGATATCAATTTTAACAGTAAATCCTCTGCCAATATATGTTAAGCCAGTTAGTTCTTGTTTACTTTTAGTGATTTCAACACATAAACCACATTTAATACATTTCTCAGATTCATAAACCACTTCCTTGTGTTGTAAATATTTTTCAATTTGCTTTCGTTTTCCAAATGAATATTTTTTTTGATTTGCATTATATTCATCTGCGTAGATTCGGAGCTTACATGTTTTTGGTTTTCTACAATCACAACGTAGGCATCTTTTTGCTTCAAGTACTGCTTCTTCTTTATTAAAACCTACAAGTTTGCCATTTGTTGGTTCAATCCTGTTATCTGATATTGCTTCTTTTTTATATTCTTCAATTTCATAATCTGTAAGTTTTCCAAATCTAGAATTGAAAAATCTTTTAGTTTTTCTTGGATTATTCCCAACAAGAAAAGAATTTACCGAATAAGCAGCATCTTTCCCTTGGGCCAATGCTTTAATAGTTAATTTATGTGGTTTTAATGCGCTACCACAAGCAAATACATTGTCAATGTTAGTTACATAGGTTCCTTCAATTGTATTAATCCCCTTTGGTCCTAATTCAAAATCGAATTCTTTAATGTTTGACTCTTCTTTATTTCCTGTGGCTAAAACAATTACATCAAACTCCGATTTTAATTTATTTTCAAAATAATTTGGTGTAATGTTTGTGTTTAGCTCAAACTTTGGACCAAGTTGTTTAATTAAATCTATTTCATTTGTTAAAGCTTTTTTGGGCAGTTCATTTTCCGGAACATTAAGTAATGATCCTCCAGCTTTATCGTTTTTATCAAAAACTGTACATGCATGTCCTTCTTTTAAAATATGGAATGCACAAGCTAAGCCGGCAGGTCCGGAGCCAATTACAGCAACTTTTTTATTTGTTTTAGTTTTCTTTTGAGGTATATATGTTTCATCATTTTTAATATCAACATCAGCAACAAACCGTTTTAATAAACAAATTGAAACAGGATTATCAATTTGCTTTCTTCGACACGCACTTTCGCATGGAGCTGAGCAGATATAACCTAAAATTAGGGGTAATGCAATATCTTCTTTAACAAGTTTTAATGCATCATCAAATTTATTGTCGGCAATTAATCTGTTCATTTGTGGAATATCCATAAAAGCAGGACAACTCAAACGACATGGAGCTTCGCAATCACCAACATGATCACTTAATAGTAACTCTAATGCTTCTTTTCGTGCTTCGATTACTTCTTCATCATCACAAATAATATCCATTCCAGTAAATACTGGCATGGCGCATGATGGAAACATATTACCTGATTTATTGTCTTTCACCATACACACCATGCACGATGGGTGATTTGTTTTATCCATGTAACACATTGTTGGAATAGTAATTCCAATAGATTCAGCCGCTTTTAAAACTGTTGTTCCTTCTTCTACTTTTACGGCCTGATTATTTATTTTAAGTTCTATCATTCTATTTTGTTATAACTGCATCAACAGGACAAATTTCTCTACAAACATTACACTTAATACATTTGTCTTGGATAATCTCATGCTTCTCGTATGGTTTCAGTTCTATAGCATCCGATGGACATCGTTGTGCACATTTAGTACATCCAATGCAATCATCCGTAATTTCATACTGAATCATTTCTTTGCACTTACCTGAAGGACATGCACCCTTAATATGAGCTTCATACTCGTGCCTAAAATATTTTAAGGTTGTTAATACAGGATTTGGGGCAGTTTTACCAAGATTACAAATACTCCCTTTATTAATTTTGTCAGCAAGACTCTCTAACATATCGAGATCTTCCATTTTCCCTTGACCGCTTGTTATTCGTTCTAAAATCTCTAACATTTTTCTTGTTCCAATACGACAAAATGTACATCTTCCGCATGATTGGTCTTGCGTAAATGATAGAAAATATTTTGCGATATCAACCATGCAATCTGATTCGTCTAAAACGATTAATCCTCCAGATCCCATCATCGCACCTGCTTCAATTAGAGAAGCAAAATCCACAGGAGTATCGGACATTGAAGCTGGAATACAACCACCCGATGGTCCACCAATTTGGACGGCTTTAAATTGCTTATTATCAGCAATTCCTCCTCCAATATCTTTAACAATTTGCTTTATTGTAGTTCCCATAGGGACTTCGATTAATCCACCACGGTTAACTTTCCCTGCCAAAGCAAATACCTTTGTTCCTTTGCTGTCTTCAGTTCCTGTACTATTAAAAGCTTTTGATCCTTCTCTAATTATCCATGGTACTAATGAGAAAGTTTCGGTATTATTTATTAAAGTTGGTTTGTTCCATAGACCACTTTCAGCAGGGTACGGAGGACGTAAACTTGGATATCCTCTATTTCCTTCGATGGATTCAATAAGCGCAGTTTCTTCACCACAAACAAATGCTCCGGCTCCTTCAAATATTTTTACACTGAATGAAAAATTACTTCCAAATAAATTAGTACCTAATATGCCTTCTTTTTCGCAAATCTCTATACCTTCTTTGATACGCGTAACTGCTAAAGGATATTCAGCTCTAATATAAAAAATACCTTCAGATGCACCAACTGCATATGCCGCAATAATTAATCCTTCGATAATTCTGAAAGGGTACGATTCTAATAACATACGATCCATGAATGCACCGGGATCACCTTCATCGCCGTTACAAATAATGTATTTTGTTTCCGAATTAGTATCTTTTACAAACTGCCATTTTCGTCCTGTTAAGAATCCACCGCCACCACGACCTTTTAATCCACTCTCAGTTATTTCGTCGATAACTTCTTGTTGCGACATTTTTAGGATGCTTTTCTCTAAAGCTTGAAATCCTCCGAGACGTTTATATTCATTTATATCTGATGGTTTTATCTCGCCTCGGTGTTCGGTAGCAATATTTATTTGCCCTTCGAGAAATTCAGAGATTGGAGTGTTGACATCATCTAAGGCATATTTTTTGGAAAATTCTGGGACGTTCTCAAAAGCAAGGCTTTCAACAAAATTATTAAATCTACTTTTGAATTTGTCTACAAAATTTGTGGGTTGGAAATGACTTAACACAATCTTTCTTATTTCATCAGGATTGACTTTTGAATAGTACGATGGAGTTTCATCAGGTTTGTTTATTTCCAACATCGGCACTTGGTTACAAACGCCAACGCATCCAACTTGTTTTACATTTACATTAATATGATTATTACCCAATGTTTTTTCTAGTTCTTCTTTTATTTCTGAGCTTCCACTGGCAACACAACATGACCCTAAACCAATTTTGATTTCGCCTTGAGATTCTTCATCCGCAGCTAATTTAGAAAATTGTTGCGATTTGGGTTTATCCTTGTTGGTTAAAAAATCTTCTAGAATTTCAGATATTTTCTCAGTTGTAACATGACCGTAAGTTGTTTCATCAATTTGAACAACAGGAGCAAGAGTACAACAACCAAGGCAAGCAATTTTATCTATAGTAAATATTCCTGATTCATCGGTATCGTTTGTTTCATCAATGTTCAATTCCCGTTTGAAAGCATCATACACTAACATTGCTCCCTTAACATGACAAGCTGTTCCAATACATACTTTTATAATGTGTTCTCCTACAGGTTTATGTCTGAATTGAGAATAAAATGTAGAGATACCATAAATTCGTGCAGGTGTTATATCAGTTGTATCACAAACCCTTTGTAAGGCTTCTTCAGGTAAATAATTAAAATTATCCTGAATTGCCTGTAGAATTGGGATAACCATTTCTACTGATTTCCCCTTATCCTGTATAATATTATCTACTATTTCTATTATCTCGTTATCCATATTTTTTTTCACCTCAAAGCCGCAGAGGCGCAGAGGCGCAAAGTGTTATTAAATTTTTCTTAGTGTCTCTCCGTCTTAACGTTTTCTATTTTTCTCGTTATTTTTTATTTTCAAAATAATTCTCTGCGTCTCCGCGTCTTTGCGGTTATTTTTTTTAAAATCCATTAACAAATCTTTTAAATCCATTTTTAAGTAATGGAACATTAAAATTGATTAAAAATCCCAGTCTTTTATCAGCAAGTTTTAAATAAGATATTATTTGTGCTTCATGCACAGCTAATAGTACTTCAACAGCTTTAATTTCAATTATTATATCATTTTCAACTAATAAATCAAGCCTAAAATCTTTATTTAATTCAAATCCTCGATAATTTAAGTGAAGAAATACTTGACTTTCAGTTTTTATTTTTCTCAAGTTTAATTCTTTAATTAAACATTGTTCATACACAGATTCTAACAAGCCAGGGCCCATTTCTTTATGAACCCTAATAGATGCATCTAAAATTTGTTTTGAAAGATTGTTATATTCTTCTTTATTCATTTTTTTAATCTTACCGCAATGGTACTGATTTTTTTATATTAATTTAATTTAAAATTTTACCGCTGAGGCGCTGAGGCGCAAAGTTTTTCTTAGCGCCTCTGAGTCTTTGCGGTTATTAATTTTGAGTTATTTCTTATTTTATTATTATCACTAGTTCATTTTAAATAATTTGACTTTTTTTGTTATTGCTAAAGCACTATGTATTTTTTTTCTCTGCGTCTTTGCGGTTAACTATTTTCCGATACAGTATAAATTCTTATCTGCTCTAATATAAACACGCCCGATGGCAAATGCCGGTGTACTATAAGCTTTCTCTTCAAGTTTAGGTTCACCTAACGAAACATATTCTTTATCAGCTTTGAAAATATGCATTGTTCCTTGTATGTCAAGAAGATATATTTTGTCTTCAACTAAAATAGGAGATGAGTAAAAACCATTATCAAACTCCTTTTCCCAGAATACTTCACCTGTTGTTGCATCATGGCAAACAACAACTCCATAACTTGTAGCAAGGAATAGATATTTATCAGTTGCAACAGGACTGGGAACATCAGATAAATAATCGAATTGTTCCCATAATTTCTCAGGTTTTTCACCTAGTTTTAGTGCTACTAAACTGGCATATTCATTTGTTGCAAATATAATTCCATTTGCGTAAGCGAGTGATGGTCCAACTTCACCATATAAACAATCAAATCTCCATAGTTCTTTTCCCGTATTTGCATTATAGGATGCTACAAACGGATCTGTAACCAGAAGTATCTCTACTTGATTACCTGTATTTACAATAATTGGCGATGCCCATGATATTTTTCCTTTACGATCTGTACTCCAAACAACTTCCCCGGAATTAACCGATAAAGCCATTACTTTGGATGCAGTTCTGTGATCGTACTGAACAATAAGTTTATCTTCATAAACATAAAGTGATGATGAATATCCATAATGATTTTGAGGAACACCAAGGTTTTTTGCCCAAACTCTTTTTCCGTTCATATCTAATGCAATAATATCGCCAGTTGAGAATATTGCAAAAACCTTTTTTCCATCTGTAGTCACTGTTGGAGCTGAATGCCCTGTGTCATTTGTAACGGCAGGTGCAGTTGCAGGAGAACCTGCAATATTATCTACATTTGCTGTCCAAAGTAATTTGCCAGTATTTCGATCGTAACAATACACTTGTTTTTGGGTTGCATTAGCACCCGATATAAACAATTTGTTTCCCCAGATTACCGGAGAATTATACCCATGTAATGGAACAGGTGATTTCCATAATATATTTTCTCCACTTGTGCCATCCCAATTAACAGGAATATTTTTATGATATGCTACACCATTACCTCCTGCACCACGAAAAGCAGGATAATTAGCTTTCATTTCAGCTGTTGGATAATCGGCTATACTATATTTAACTACGTCGTTTACAGATTCTTGTGAATTAGTCTCAGTAGTTTCAGATTTTTCTTCAGTTGCTGCTTCTGGAGGTTCTTCAAAAGGATTTTCATTTTGGTATTGGATAATATTTGCTTCTTCTTGAATATCTTCCTCAATTAAAGTTTTTTCGGCAATTACAGCATTTGTAAAAGTTTCCCCTAACTTATTATGAGTAAGAAAAGCAAAGAATAAGGCTATTACAACCAAGCCTGCTCCTCCAATCGAAATCCATTTTCGTGCAGTTTTTTGTAGGTAAAGATTATTATCGTCTTTTTCTCCAATTTCCGGAACTATATTCTTAGCTGAATTAATCATTTGCATTGCAACTACAAATATAATTACACCTATTAATAATAAGTATCCGCCTGTTCGTATTTGCCATTGATTCGTGAAATATGCTTTACGAGCCAATAAATCTATTTCTCGAATTTCTATTTTTAAGGCTTCATCATTAGGATTTTGACTAAGTCTTTCAACTAAATTATTAATGACTTCGGTATTGATAGGGTCTAATCTGTTAATTTGTAAAAAATTAGCGATTATTAGAAAGCATATTATAAATGAAAAGATTGCAGAAGTAATGGCAATTCCATTCCATAACTGGATATTTACTTTAAATAATTGTTTGTCATTCTTCATTTTGTTCAATTTTGTATTTTCAATTACTATTTACGTTTGAACTACTATTTTTTGCGTCTTGCGTCTCAGCGGTTAAAAAAAGAATACCGCAAAGGCATAAAGGCGCAAAGCTTTCTAATTTGTTTTATAATATCTTTATTATCATTCATTATTCATTGACTTTTACGGGACAATAATCAACACACCGAGTACAGCTCAAACAAGTCCCTTTGTTCGGAGTGTAATCTTTTCTATATCTGAAAACAGATAAGCTTAGTAAGGTTAAACCAAATACAAGTCCAATAAATCCACCTAATATCCATCCACCAATATAAAATTGATGAGTAATTGATGCTGCTTCATTATATAAATCTTCTTTTGATTGGTTAGATGAATTAAAAGCCGTTATCTCAAAAGCTTCCTGATCTGTTTCACCATAATTAGTGTTGTTTAGTAATTCTTTAGCTAAACGAACTTTTGAATTTACAATTGCCAAATTCTCATGAAACTGTGAACCTGTAAATCCTCCAATTAAAATAAGAAGTGGAATTATAATACCTAATAATACGAATCGGCGAGATGCAATAGATTTTTCTTCTTTATGTTTTAAAATTACGGGTTTGTTAATTGCCTCAAAAGGGCATGAATCTTCACATAATCTACAGTTAATACATTCAGCAGGGGTAATGGTAATATGCTTTTTTGAAAATCTGCTAATAAGATTTAATAATGCACCATAAGGACATAAAAACCTGCAATATGGTCTTGAAATAAATACTCCTATAAGTAATAAAAGACCTCCTATAACAAACATCATAAAAGTACCTTCAAATCTGAAAAATCCTATAAATGGATCATAACGACATACTATAAAATCCGTTCCTGTAGCTGAATAAAGCACTGCCAAGCCGAGATATATAAACGGAATTACACCTAAAACTTTTTCCAACCATGATTTTATGGATATTGGATGTAAAGCAAAAATATCTTGTATTGCACCTAGTGGGCATACTCCTGCACAAAATGTTCTTCCAAAAAAAAGTGTATATACCAATGGCAAAATGAAAAAGGCAATTACTGTCAGTGGAATATTATATTCGGGATTAAACAAGGCTAGTGTAACATTTTGTAATGATCCCACAGAACAAACGCATCCTTCACGAAAAAATCCGAAATAAAGTACTGCAAATATCGACATCCAAAAAACACCTTTACGAGATCGTTTCTTTATTATCAGCCAGCTAACTATTGATAGAGCTGCAACCAAAACAAATACATCCAGAATATCAAGGGCTTGTGATCTTGGATCGGGTGTAAGCGTGGGTGGTTGTGTATGCCCAGATTCAAATTCTGGTTTAGGAAATCGCTGAATAGCAATAACATTATAAATCTGAATGGAAAATATAATAAGTAGAAATATGATTGATAACTTTTTCTTCATATAAGGTCAATTTAAAAAATATATTACCACAGAAAACATTCTACCGCTGAGACGCAGAGACGCAAAGAATTATTTAATTTCTTCTTAGTATTTTTTGTCATTGTGGTTTATTTTCATTTAGTTTTTTTTTCTTCGTATGAGCCAAACAGTTTTTACAATTTATTAAAACATTTTACTGCTGAGACGCTAAGTCGCAAAGTATTCTTAAGTTTTTTAGTGTCTCTTCTGTCTTTATTTTTATTTCTTTTTATTATTCCTTTATTTTTTTAGAAATCTGGTGTTTTACCGCAAAGTCGCTAAGTCGCAAAGTATTCCTTATTATATTTCTTTGCGTCTCTCCGTCTCTGCAGTTTATTTTCATTTAGTTTTCTTTTTCTTTATATGAGCCAAATAGTCTTTTATAATTTATTAAAAACATTTTACCGCTAAGACGCAAAGGCGCAAAGTATTATTTAATTTCTTAGTAGTACTTTTTGTTATTTTGGTTTGTTTTTATTTTTTTAAAAGTAATTAATATATCAAAAATCTAATTTTACCGCTAATGCATTTCGATACTAGGTATTTTATACTTTTCTTAGCGTCTTTGCGCCTTCGCGGTTAATATTTTTATTATTCTTTAACTTTCTTTTTCTTCATCTTTAGTGATACCAGAAAATTTATATGCTTTATCGGCAGGAACACGTTCAAAAGCATCCGCTGGACAAACTCTTGCAATTGCACATTCATTGCAATTATCACAAAGTCTGTGATTTACCTGTAATTGCAATGATCCATTTCCAAAAGCACCACATCCTTTTACACATTTTCCACATCCATTACACAATTCTTCAATAATATGATATTCAAAAAATGGTTCTTCGATAAATCTTCGTTCAATAGCACTTGTTGGGCATAATTGATTTTCGGCAGCTGTAGTTAATTTTTTTGCTTCAGGTCTAAAATATCCTCCACATAAATCGCAATATCCACACTTATCGTAAACATGGAAACATTTTACTGCTGATGGAGTCATTATGCATTCTGTTGCACATCTTCCGCATTGGATACATTTTTCAGGGTCGAGTTGCCAGACATATTCTTTAGAAAATGACTTTTTTGCAAGAACACCAACTAGTCCTGCTAAAGCGAACCCAATTGAGAACCTGAATCCTCGATCAATGAACCCTCTCCTGTTTAGCCCAACCTTTTGGATAGGCAGGTTTTTCTTTTTTTCTTTAGCCATTACTTACAGATTTACGTTCCTTGTTTCTTTTGAATATAATAGCTTCAGGCTGTCCACATGATTTTATTTTTCGACAATCTTTGCAAATAAAATCAAAAGTGCATTTATCTGTATTTTTTGAATCTCTGAAAACTAGAATTCCACTAACAGCAGCTAAACTTGTAAGTATTGTTCCTCTTCCAATTGATATTAAAAATTGTCGTCTTTTCATGTTTTGTGTCTTACTGTTTTTCAAAAACCCGAATCAATTCCTTTACCGGATCTAAAACATAAATTCTATCTTTTGAGTCAACGGCTATGTCCAAACCTTTAGTTCCTTCTACAAATGATTTGGGACCAGCAACAACAGTTTTAAAATCTCCGTTTGGAGAATGTATTTTTATTCGTTCTAAGCCTTTTTCGCTTGTTACAAATGAGCCATCAGAAAGTAAAGCTATATGTGTAGGATTGCAACATCCGCTAAATCCTTCTAATTGCATTGATGTTCTATCCCATGATGATACAAGATTCCCGCTAAAGTCATAATTTTCAAACGAATGCCTACCAGGATTTACAACCCATAATTTACCTTGTGTTCCGATAAGTAGATCAAAGTATGGACTTGGAATAATAAATCCAGGTGCGCCAGTTAATGTATCTTTTTTCCCTATCTCTTTTATTAGATTACCTTTTAGATCATATTGATAAACCACTTTATTTCCGGCATCGGCTGCGAAAACAAAATCTTCTGTTGTTACTATGCTTGTTATTACAGCTCTATCATTAATAATTTCCCATAACTCTTTTACAGTTCCATTAGGATTTCTAACTTCAATACGATCCAATTTGCTTAAATAAATCTCTTCTGTAGTACTAACATGTATACAATAAGCAGTTGAATGAATATCAAAGGACAATAATTGATTTCCTGTCGTATCAAATTTGGTAAGGATATTTTCTCCACAAACATAAATTTGATCCTTACTATCAATTGCAATAGCTAAGGGATTTTCTACATTTGGTTTTATTTGCTTACTTTCAGCGTATGTAATTAATTCAGGATCAATATTTTTAAGATTGTCAAGTTTGTATTCATATGGATTGGATTGATTCCTATTACTTCCCTTATAGAAATCTCGCACCATAAAAATTATTACTGCCAGTAATAAAATCAGACTTAATCCGATTATTAGTTTTTGTTTCATTTTTAATTAGTATTAAGTATCAAGTATTAAGTATCAAGATAAATTTGAAATTCTTAATTCCTAATTTTTAATCTTTCATTATGTTAAGACAAACCATAGTTTTTGAGTCTCTCATAATTAAATAACCATCGGCAAAGGCTAAAGGCCCCCAGGCATCCATTCCGTCAATTATTTTTGCTTTATCAAGAAATATGAACCTTTCGGTACTTGCTTTTGCAATTGTCAAGGTGCCATCGTCGTTTAAAATAAAGAATTTGCCGTCGGCTATAGCGTAAGGTCCTAATCCAAAACGATCTTCTTTCCCGCTAGTCCAGAGAATATTCTTACCATCATTCGGATCACAGCAAACAAACTGATTACGCATTCCGCCGGCATCTTTAGGTAAAATAGCAAACATTCGTCCATTAAATAAAAGTGGAGTTTGTTGCTCACTCCCAATACCATCTTTAGGAATGTATTTTTGAATTACTTTAACTGAATATGCTCCATTGTTTTCTGCCACATTAAATAATATTGCACCCGCACCATAACCTGCTGTCATAAATATATTACCATTATCTAAAATTAACGGAGAAGGAGCAACAACAGTAGGAGAGAAGTCTATAGTTTTCCATAGGATTTTACCCCTATCATCGCCTTCGGCAGAAATTCCACAGATACCACCAACAGCTGCATAAACATACATTTTTTTACCGTTTAAGGTCATTGGCATTATCGATGAGTGAGACATTTGCCAATTATCAGGATTTAGGGTTTCCCAAACAACTTTTCCTGTTGCGAGATCAACAGCAATTATTAATGATGTTCCACCGGGAGCAAGAATTGCAAGATCGCCATCAATCATAGGACATTGACCTGTATACCAGAATGGTATTTCGGTATTATATTCTTTTACAAGATCGATTCCCCATAATAAATCTCCGTTGTTTGGGTCGGTGCACATAACATGACAACGAGGACCAATTGTAAGTATATATTTTTCGTTAATTGCAGGAACAGTTCGCGACATTCCATGATTCCTTTTAACATGAACATTGTATGACCGACGCCAAAGTTCTTCACCAGTTTTAAGAGAAAAACAGCGTAAGGCATCTCGTTTTCTTAATTCATTATAATCGAGAATATATACCTTCCCATTGTAAATTACTGGTGCAGCGTGTCCTTCGCCAAGATCAACTGTCCATTCAATTTTTGGCCCATCTCCCCAGTTATCTATTAAGGGAATGTTTTCTTTGTTTATATTATCATAATCGGCACCTCGAAAACGAGTCCATTTCCCTGTTAGATTTGAACTGAGAGTAGAATATTCATCAAATCGTTCTCCAATATTTACTATTTCATTTGATTCGTCTCTAGGAGGTCTATTATCTAAACCAGGGACACTAGCGGTAAGATCTTTTACAGGATTATATGTAAACCACCAAACAAATGATGAAATACTAATAAAAATTATTAGCGTTAATAAAAATCCTATAAAATTCTTTTTTATCATAAATCTCTATAAATCAGCATAAATATTTTAATGAAATAAATTTGTATGCGATTATCAATTTTTAATGTCATATGCCATTAATGCATCCATATGCCTAATGTATAGAACTCTATCTTTAATAACAGGATGCGACCAGTGAGGTCCTGTTCCAAGAGGAATTTTAAAAGAACTTATGACTTTAAATTCTTTGGGAGTAGCAGTTACTAATGCCACATTACCAGTTTTTTCCTCGTAGCAATATAAATTTCCATCGGCAGAAATAATGGAACCTTTATTAAGCCACTCTTCGTTATATTGTATTTTTCCTGTGTTCCAATCAAGGCAAATCCAATTACCCATTCTGTTATGATGCCAGTTAGCTCCATAAATATATCCATTGACAAGAACAACTCCACCATGATGCACATCCAAAGTAGAATCGACCCAAGCAAGAGAGACTGATTCAGCATCTTCTGAAAGATTTAACATTACACTGTAATGATCGTATCCGCTGGTTACAAATATTTTTCCGTTTTTGTAAAGCGGAGTATTAGTTTGATTATTGCGTGCGCCTTGTTTCTTTTGTTCTCCAAAATTAAATTTCCACAGAATCTTTCCTGTTTCAGGGAGTACTCCAAATATAAAATTTGCTGTAACATTTACTATAAGATCTTTATTATTTCTGGAGATTAATAAAGGAGATGTATAAGAAGGAGCATCATTTAGACTTTTTGATTTC
Organism: Bacteroidales bacterium; assembly: GCA_027859205.1. Taxonomy (GTDB): domain Bacteria; phylum Bacteroidota; class Bacteroidia; order Bacteroidales; family UBA12077; genus UBA12077. The sequence goes on from JAQIBH010000175.1 coordinate 20,621, forward strand.
CAAATAAGTTCTCCTGTTATTTTATCAAAAGCAACAATTGTTGTTTGATTTCCTCCGGGGGTGAAAATTGCTTTGTTGTCTACGATAAGTAAAGATTCTGACAAGCCCCATCGTCCATAGGCTCCGTCATGATTCTCACTTGCTTTAACCGACCAAATAAGATTCCCAGTAGTAGCATTAATACATGCAATATCTCCTAAACCACTAGAAACATATACATTGTTATTTTCAATTGTTGGAGTACAACGGCTTTCATTATAAGAGCCATTCCAAGCTCTTCCATAAGGCACTTCCCATTTTATATTGCCTAACATATCCAAGGCAATTAATACATCGCTACTGTCTTTAATTCCGGTAAGATAAATTGAGTTGTTTGCAATTGATACAGATGAATATCCTTTGTAGATATTTTCAATAGACCAAATAAGCTCAGGTCCGTTTTCAGACCATTTTTCAAGTAGGTTTGTTTCGTTGTAAACGCCCGTTCTTCCCGGTCCACGCCAGTCAATAATATCCTGGCCATAAGAAAAGATCGAAAAAAATATTATTAAAATTAGTAGATAAGTTTTCATTTTTTTTTAAATTTATTTAGCTGCAATTGAATATACTAATAATTTGTTGGCATATCGTATATATAATTTTTTATCATGAATAACAGGATGTGCAATATGATCTTTCTTTTTCCCGGGCGCGTTAAAAGAACTTAATATTTCAAAGCTATTTTCAGTAGGTTTTACTAGATATACTTTTCCTGAATAGGAGTAGGCATAAATTAAACCTTCGGCCGAAATTATTGAAGCAGGCCCAATAAGCTCAGATGAATCTTTAACTGCACCAGTTTTCCAATCAACAACAGAAAATACTTTTTTATCCCATGATGATCCATATATATTATCTCCAATTTTAAGTACGTCACCATGTTCAAGGTCGAATAATTCGGTTCTCCAAACTTCTTCCACATTGTTTCCATCCTTGGTAAGTTTTAACATAACACTTCCAAAGCCCCAACCATTCATAGCAAAAATATAACCATCATCATAAATTGGAATGTTTGCATGTATTCCATGAGGATATTGCATATCATGACTCCAGATTAGCTCACCGTTTTCAGGATTTAATGCTAGTATTGATTTAGATGTAAATGTTACTAATTGTTTTTTGTTATTATGGGTAATAATTGTTGGAGATGCATATGCACTAATTTCATGTACACCTTCACTTTTCCAAATAATTTTACCATTAAATCGATTTAGAGCAAGAAAATTATATTGTAATGTATCTCCCGGAGTACAATAAATTTTGTCGCCATCAATTAGTAAATTTTCGCAAAATCCAAAATAAGGAGCTGAGGCATTATAATGTTCTACCCAATCTGTTTCCCAAATTATTTTTCCGTTGTCGATATCAAAACAGACCATTAAACCGCGACCGGTTAATACATATCCTAAACCATTTTTTACAACAGGAGTTGATCTTACGCCCGGATAATTATTTTTCCATGTTAATCCAAATTCTGTTTCCCATAAAAGATTTCCAACATGATCTAAAGCGAAAATATAACTTGCGCTATCCTTTGTTCCCGTTATATATACTTTTTCATTAGTTACTGCAGCCGAGGTGTAACCAATTCCCAGATCCTCGTATTTCCATAAAAGTTCAGGACCGTTATCCGGCCATTCAGTTAACAGACCTGTTTCGAGATAAAAACCTGTTCTTTCAGGACCTCGCCAGTCGCTGACTTCTGTATTAGCTTGTTTACACTGATTTAAAAAAGGAAGTAAACAAATGAGAATAATAAATGTTGTATTTCTCATAATAAATATTTTTTATTTGCTAATTGAATATACCATTAATGTGCTTCCATGACGAACATATAAACGTTTATTATTTATTACTAAGTGTGCCCAATGTTGCTTTTCGCCGTAAGGGACTCTAAATTTACTAATAAGGTTAAATTTATTTTCTAAGGGTTCAACCAATGCTACTTCACCACCTTCGCTGTAACAATAAAGCAAACCTTCAGCAGAAATAATATTCCCACTTTTAAAAATTTTAGCTGAATACAGGGTTTGTCCTGTTTTCCAATCGATACAATGCCAATCCATACCTCTGTCAACTGCACCGTATAATCGACCGTTAAGCAAAACAAATCCTCCACTTTTATGATTAATATCGGCATTCGTCCATTGTTCATTTACGCTTTTTCCGTCGTCGGAGAGTTTTAGCATTAAACCACCTTTACCATAACCACTTACAATAAAAATCTGACCATCATGATATAATGGAGTATTTGCATGAACAGAATATTTATTAGTCCAGGTATGACTCCAAAGAAAATCTCCGGTATTAACATCAAATCCGAGTACTGAATTTGCGGTTTGAGTAACTAAAATATTTTTGTTATTATGATTAATTACTGTAGGTGAGCAGTAAGCACTAATTTCAGAATTCCCTTTATTGGTCCAAATTAAATTGCCTGTATTTTTGTTTAAAGCGATAACATTATTTTCAGGACCACCAACTGTGCAAAATATTTTTTCATTATGTATTACGAGATTTTCGGTTACTCCCCACTTTATATTAACACCACCGTATTTATTTATGACATCTACTTCCCATACTTTTTCTCCATTATCTTTATTCAAGCAATAAATAACTCCGTATGCACTCATAAAGTATAGTTTGTTACCATCAACAAGTGGCGTAGTTCTCACACCATCCCAACTTTCAATCCATTCTTTCCCGTATATGGTTTTCCATAGTTGCTGACCTTCATGATTCAGCGCTACAACAAATCCAATTCCTTCGATAGTACCTGATGTATAAACTATATTTGTGGTTACAGAAGCAGAAGCATGTCCATCTCCTAGACCATCAAAATGCCACAATAATTCGGGCCCTTCGGCTGGCCATTGTTTAAGAAGATCTGTTTCATTGTAAATACCATCGCGATTATCACCTCGCCATTGTACATTATGTTGAGAAAAAATAAACGTGGGGCTTAAACAAATTACAATAAATAAAAGTAGACTTTTCATAATTATTTTATTTTAGATTTGGTATATCATATTTAATGCATGAAGATACAGAATTTTGGATATTTTATTCTTATTACATATTGATTTTTACGTAAAAGAGCTTAATTTAAAATTAATAAAAAGTCAAGTGAACATGAGTATTGGATATCTAAAAATGCTTAAAGGTTTAAATCATATTTAAATATTTTAAAAAATTTGGTAGTTAAATTCAAAATAATCATCACATAATAAAACTGTACGAAGTGAAACGAAATTTATAAGTAAACCTTAATTCCTATAAAGGATGAGAATTTTAAAAGTTGAAAAACGAATAAGTTTAAACGGGGCTTGCTTGATTTTAATTTTAGTATATAATTCCAGGCACCAATTTTAATAGCAGTACCATGAAACTGGGGAATAAAATTTCTATTTTTCAAATAAAGCCAAAGCGAACCAATTGTTTGAATCAGTAAATATTTCCTTAATTGTTAATCCACTAATATTTGCAAAATTTTTAATCTGTTCAATTGTGAACTTATATGAGTTTTCGGTATGAATATTTT
>JAQIBH010000205.1 GCA_027859205.1 Bacteroidales bacterium
AATTCTTCCTGATATCCATGGAGCTTTTGCAGCATCAATTTTCTCTTCTAAATTATTTATATCAACTATTGGAACTGATTTCATCTGATCAATTAAAGAAGGAAGTTCTTCTTGGATAATCATATATGCCTTTTACTTGAATTTGCAATAGCAGATGTAGAACCGATTGCCCCCAGAATATATTATAATCAATCTTCTAAAGGCACCTGTCTTGGCGAAATTTCTTCTGAACTTGCTTTAGCGCTACTTCCTTCAGATTAACTAAAATTTAAGAATTTAGACGTAACTATTTATAAAAAATTAAATAACAAGTTCCTTTTGAAATTTCAAAAGGAACTTTTAATTATATTATATAATATCTATTATTTGGGTAATCTAACTTTATAATCAACCTTAAATTTCCCTTTTGAGATAGATTGAAGCTTTCCTTTTAGTAGTCGTTTCTTAATTGGAGCTACCTTATCGGTAAACAAAATCCCTTCCGTATGATCATATTCATGCTGAATAACCCTTGCCGCCATACCATCAAACCATTCATCATGAAAATTAAAATTCTCATCATAATATTCCATTCTTATTTTTGATGGTCGTACTACATCTTCTCTCAATAAGGGAATACTAAGACAACCTTCATTCATCGGTATATCTTCTCCAGCATATTCTTTAATTTTAGCATTAATAAAAACCTTTTTAAAATCTTTTAAATTGGGATGATCTTCTTCTAAAGGAGCACCGTCAATTACAAATAAACGAATAGATTTGCCAACTTGAGGAGCTGCTAATCCCAAACCATCAGAATAATACATTGTTTCCCACATATCAGTTAAAAATTTATCAAAGGAAGGATACTCCTTATCTATTTCCTTTGCAACTTTTCTTAAACCAGGCGAGCCAAATACAACTATAGGATAAATCATTTTAATATTTTGTTCTTTGTTCTAAATACGATTGCAATATTATTGTTGCACTAATTGTATCAACAAGCGCCTTATTTTGTCTTGCTTTCTTTTTTAAACCTGCATCAATCATTGTTTGATGAGCTATTTTCGATGTAAATCTTTCATCAACAAGCTTTACTTCTAAATCAGGATATATCTTTGTTAATTTTCTCAAGAATGGATTAATAAACCTAACAGCTTCTGAAGCCTTATTGTTCATTTGCTTTGGATATCCTACTACTACGCAATCAACCTCTTCTTGTTCAAAATATTCAGCTAAGAAAGTCCAAATATCTTTTGAATGAATAGTTGTTAATCCATTAGCTATCATTTGCAAAGGATCTGTTACAGCTACACCAACCCTTTTACGCCCATAATCAATTGATAAGATTCTTCCCAATTTAATTTCCTTAATTATTTTGACCGCAAAGTTAAAAAAATTAAACAGACTTAATCTAAATTAAAGTAATGTATCTAAATCATTTTATTACAACAATAAATTTAGATTGTTAAGAATGTATATCACTGCCATTCACTTTTGAGTTTACACTATCTGACTGAAAAGAAGCAAATTATTTTCAGCTAATTACTTTAGTTGAATATATTTTATGAACTATATGAGAAGACTAAAATATTAAAGAGCAGATTTCACTGCTCTTTAATTATCTTTATTGACACTTTAGAGTTAATTTTTTTATATTACGGGATAGTTCTTCAATAAATCGCCAGCACTATTTAACAAAATATCAACATATTGAGCACGCAAATAGATATATGGGTCTTTGCTGTTATTACGTGAAAGTTTACCTCTAAAATCGTCTAATGTTTTATATCCCTTTTTATCCATCCACTCCTCCATTTGGTCCAAAATTTTAGCTATTTGTTCAATTTTATTTTTATACAGAGTACTTACTACTTGAACAGCAGTTGCTCCAGCAAGTAACATTTTTATAGCATCTTCACCATTGAAAATTCCAGATGAACTACAAATATCCGCTTTTATATTTCCGTGTAATAAACCTGCATATCTTAAAGGTAATCTATGATCACCTTTATTGCTTAAGTTAAAAGGGAACATTGATTTTTCTGTATGTATATTTATTTCAGGTTCGAACATTTTATTAAATAAAACAAAGCCTTCTACTCCCGTTTTATCGATCTCAGTAATAAAGTTAAGAAGACTGCTATAAAACGAGCTTAATTTTACAGCTACAGGAATTTTTACAGCCTTTTTTACAGCCTTTACTATTTCAATTTTACGTTTTTCAAGACTTTGTCCAGAATCTTCAAATTTCTTGGGCAACTTGTATAAATTAATTTCTAAAGCATCAACACCGGTTTCTTCAATTAATTTGGCATATTCAACCCATGTTTCCTCATGTATGGCATTAATACTTGCAATTAAAGGAACAGAAGTATTCTCTCTAATTTTTTTAAGTTGTGTTAAAAAGTCTTGCGGCCCAGCATGTTGCAATTCTGGATACATTCTGGTCATTTCTTGGTGACGATCATTATAGGCTGTTAAATCTTCGTCTAAATCGGCTGATTCAAAGTTAATTTGTTCTTCAAAAAGAGATTTGTAAACGATTGCCCCAACACCAGCTTCCTGCATCGCTTCAATATTTCTAATATCTAAAGAAAGGTTAGAAGAACCGGCTATAATTGGATTTTTTAGATTTAATCCCATGTAGGTTGTACTTAAGTCTGCCATTTACTTAGGTTTTTTTGGTTTAACTATTGTGTAATTTTTCATTACAATATACAAAAAAAATGTACAAATGTAGCTTATTTTTAATAAAAATATTCTATATAAGGAATATTAGTATTTATTTAAATGTTTGTAAATTATTATACAAAAAAGCAGAATTAAAAATCCTGCTTTTTTTATTAAATAGAATAATTTATTATTTTATTCATCGTCTGAAGCTAACCTCTTATAACTGTTATATCTCCATTTAGCAGCTTCTTCAGCCTTTTTAAACAGATCATCTGCTATTTCAGGAAAAGATTTCATTAGTGAAGTATAACGCACTTCACTTTTTAAGAATTTCTGGAAATTATTCCAGTCAGGTTTCTTAGAGTCAAGTTGGAAAGGATTTTTACCTTCTACCTCTAATAATGGATTATATCTATACGTCTGCCAATAACCGGCCTCAACAGCTAATTTTGTTTCTAATTGAGTTTTACCCATACCTAATTTTAAGCCATGATTAATACACGGAGAATATGCAATAATTAATGATGGACCAGGATAGGCTTCAGCTTCTTTAAGGGCTTTGAAGAATTGATTTTGACTAGCGCCCATTGCAACTTGTGCAACATAAACATGCCCATAAGACATTGCCATCATACCCAAATCTTTTTTACGTAATCTCATACCTGCAGCAGCAAATTTTGCAACAGCTCCAATAGGTGTTGCTTTAGAAGCCTGCCCTCCTGTATTTGAATATACTTCTGTATCAAGAACAAGAACATTAACATCCTCACCAGAGGCCAATACGTGATCTAAACCACCATAACCTATATCATAAGCCCAACCATCACCTCCGAATATCCAAGTTGACTTTTTAACTAGATATTGTTCTAATGCTAAGATATCTTTTGCTACCTGATTATTTTCTTTTTTACAGGTTTCAATAACTTTTTCAGAAGCAATTTTTGATTCTTCTGCTTCAGCCATATTTTCAATCCAAGCTTTAAATGCAGTTTGAGTATCAGCTGCAACGTCATTCATAGCTGAATTCATTTTTTCAGCAATTCTTGTACGAAGTTTTTCAATACCCACATGCATTCCTAATCCATATTCAGCATTGTCTTCGAATAATGAATTAGCCCATGCTGGACCTTGACCTTCACTATTTGTACAATATGGAGTAGAAGGAGCAGAACCGCCATAAATAGAAGAACATCCTGTTGCATTAGCAACCATCATCCTATCACCAAATAATTGTGTAATCGTTTTAATGTATGGTGTTTCGCCGCAACCAGCACATGCACCACTAAACTCAAATAAAGGTTGCGCAAACTGGCTATTCTTAACACTCTTCTCTTTTGGTAAAATAGTATCTTTATAACCAACTTTATTATGCATATAATCCCAACGTTCGTCTTCAACTAATTGTGAATCTAGAGGCTGCATTACCAAAGCTTTTTCCTTAGCTGGGCAAACATCTGCACAATTACCACAACCTGTACAATCAAGAGGACTAACCTGAATTTTATATTTATACTCTTTTGTACCTCCAATACCCAGTTTTGCATTTGTACCTTTGGGTGCATTTTCTAACTCCTCTTCAGTTAATAAAAACGGTCTGATTGCTGCATGAGGGCACACATATGCACATTGATTACATTGAATACAATTATCTACATTCCATTCAGGAACTATTACCGCAATACCGCGCTTTTCGTAGGCAGTTGTACCAGCAGGAAATGTTCCATCTTCTCTCCCATTGAATGTACTAACTGGAAGATCATCACCTACTTGTGCATTGATTGGCTCAACAACATTCTTTATAAATTCTGGAATATCTCTATTGTCTTTTTTAGCTTTAATTTCTATATTTTTCCATTCAGAAGGAATAAGGATCTCTTCAACTTTTCCACCACGATCAACCGCGTCTTTATTCATATTAACGATATCTTCACCTTTTCTACTAAATGTCTTAACAATAGCTTTTTTCATTTCTTCAACCGCCTTATCGTAAGGAATTACATTTGCAATTTTAAAAAAAGCGGATTGCATAATGGTATTAGTTCTATTTCCTAATCCTATTTCTTCAGCAATCTTAGTAGCATTTGTAATATAAACTTTAATTTTCTTTACTGCTAAAGTTTTTTTCATTTCTTCTGGGAAATGATTTTTAGTTTCTTCAGCATCCCAAATACTATTTAACAAGAAAGTACCACCTTGCTTAATACCCCTTAACATATCATATTTATCAAGATATGAAGGAACATGACAAGCTACAAAATCAGGAGTACCAACTAAATATGGCGAGCGAATTGGGCTATCACCAAAACGTAAATGAGAAGTGGTTATACCACCCGATTTTTTAGAGTCATATGCAAAATATGCTTGAGCAAACTTATCTGTTGAATCACCAATAATTTTAATAGAATTTTTATTAGCACCTACAGTACCATCAGCACCTAAACCATAGAATTTGCCTTCGAAGGTTCCTTTAGGAACAACACTAATCTCAGGTAATAATGGTAATGATGTAAATTTAACATCATCAACTATACCTACAGTAAAATGATTTTTAGGTTCTGCCATAGCTAAATTATTGTAGACAGAAATAATTTGCGATGGAGTAGTATCTTTTGAACTTAATCCATAACGACCACCTATAATAATTGGAGCATTCTCTTTTCCATAGAACATTTCTCTAAGATCAAGATATAATGGCTCACCATTTGCACCTGGTTCCTTTGTTCTATCTAATACAGAAATACGTTTTACAGATTTAGGAAGAACTTTTAAGAAATATTTTTCTGAAAAAGGTCTGTATAAATGAACAGAAATTAAACCAATTTTTTCTCCTTTAGCTATTTTATAATCAATTACTTCTTTAATAGTTGAAGTAATTGATCCCATAGCAACTAAAATATTTTCAGCATCTTCAGCACCATAGTAAGTAAACGGGTGATATTCTCGACCAGTCATTTTAGTAATTTTCTGCATATATTCTTCTACCAAATCAGGAATGGGATCGTAGAATTTATTTGCAGCCTCACGAGCTTGGAAATAAATATCAGGATTTTGAGCTGTACCACGAGTTACAGGACGCTCTGGATTTAAAGCATTATCTCTGAAGCTTTGTAATGCTTCAAAATCTAATAATTTAGCTAAATCTTCATTTTCGAAATACTCAACTTTTTGAATCTCATGAGAAGTCCTAAAACCATCAAAGAAATGCATAAAAGGGATTCTTGATTTGATTGAAGCTAAGTGGGCTATCCCAGAAATATCCATAATTTCCTGAACACTACCAGTTGCCAACATAGCAAAACCAGTTTGACGCGCACTCATAACATCGCTATGATCTCCAAAAATAGAAAGAGCCTGTGCAGCTAAGCTTCTTGCACTTACATGAAATACTGCAGGTAATAATTCACCCGAAATTTTATACATGTTTGGTATCATAAGTAATAATCCCTGTGAAGCTGTAAAAGTAGAAGTTAAGACTCCAGCTTGTAACGAACCATGAAGAGCCCCTGCTGCACCACCTTCTGATTGCATTTCAACAACTTTAACCTGATCTCCAAATATATTTTTTCGACCGTAGGATGCCCACTCATCAACATACTCTGCCATTGTTGATGATGGAGTAATCGGATAAATCGCTGCAACTTCACTGAACATATAAGCTACATGAGCAGCTGCATAGTTACCATCACAAGTTATAAATTTTTTATTTTTTGACATTTCTAACTCCTTAATTTATTTATTAAAAGATAATTACCTTAATTTTTTGGAACTACAAAAATATAACAAAAATCTTATTTATGATATTCTTATAAAGAAAAATAGCCTAAGCTCTAAACTGTTAATTTTATTTTCAAATAACTCTATATCTTCCTAATACACAAATCAAAAATGCGGATAAACACCCGCATCTTTGGTAATATGTGTTGTGAAACATTTAGTCCCTATTCATTGAAACAATGAATTCTTCGTTCGATTTAGTTTTCACCAATCGGTCACGCAAAAATGCCATTGCTTCTATTGAATTCATATCTGTTAAATAATTACGTAATATCCAGATTTTATTCAACATTCCTGGCTCAATTAACAGATCTTCGCGTCTTGTACTTGAAGCAGTAATATCAACAGCAGGATAAATTCTTTTATTGGAAAGCTTACGGTCAAGCTGTAATTCCATATTACCTGTACCTTTAAATTCTTCAAAAATCACTTCATCCATTTTCGATCCAGTGTCTGTAAGCGCTGTTGCCAAAATAGTTAAAGATCCTCCCTCTTCAATATTACGCGCAGCACCAAAGAATCTTTTTGGTTTATGTAATGCATTTGCATCAACACCACCTGATAATACTTTCCCTGAAGCAGGTGAAACAGTATTGTACGCCCTTGCTAAACGTGTAATTGAATCGAGTAAAATAACTACATCGTGACCACATTCAACTAGTCGTTTTGCCTTTTCAAGAACAATATTGGCAATACGCACATGACGATCTGCAGGTTCATCAAAAGTAGACGATATAACTTCGGCATTTACACTACGAGCCATGTCTGTTACCTCCTCAGGTCGTTCATCAATTAAAAGAACAATCATATATACTTCGGGATGATTTGCTGCAATTGCATTTGCTACATCTTTTAATAAAACCGTTTTACCTGTTTTAGGTTGAGCCACAATTAAACCACGTTGACCCTTACCAATAGGTGCAAACAAATCAACAACACGTGTTGAAAGTCTATCATTTTTATTATTATTTAATGTGAACTTTTCTTCTGGGAACAATGGAGTTAAATAATCAAAAGGAACTCTATCACGAATGTAATCCGGTGTTCGTCCATTGATTTTTTCAACTTTGATTAAAGGAAAATATTTTTCACCTTCTTTAGGAGGGCGAATAGTACCATCTACGGTATCACCCGTTTTTAGTCCAAAAAGTTTTATTTGAGATTGAGAAACGTAAATATCATCTGGAGAATTTAAATAATTATATTCTGATGATCTTAAAAAACCATATCCATCGGCCATAATTTCTAGTACACCAGAATTAGTAATAATTCCATCAAACTCGTATGATTTATCATTTCTTTTTTCATACGGTTTCTTATGGTAAGCTTCTTTTGAAGGTCTATGTGGTGGCCTCTTTCTAAATGAATCTTCTTTTTCTACGGGACTTTTTTGTTCATTCTTTTCAAAACTTGTATTTTTCTTCACTTCAGTTACAGGTTTTGCTTCTTTATTTTCCTCTATAAATTCCTTTTTAGGGATAGGATTATTATTTTTTACGTCAACTTCTGGATCTCGTACCTTTGAAATTTTCGACTCAGCTTTTTTAATTGGAATATTTGGAGATTTTGGTCTATTAGAAATATGTTTCCGCACTAAAGGCTTCTTCTCTGGCTTCACTTCAGAAGTAGCATTAATTGCTTGTTGATCAAGGATTTTATAAACTAAATCCTGCTTTTTTAATGACTCAACTTTTTTAATTTGTAAACCTTTAGCTATTTCTCTTAAATCAGAAACAAGCTTCTTATTCAATTCAAGAATGTCGTACATTGTTTTATTTTATATAGGAAATTAAATGATATTATAAATAATTATTTGAATTAAGTCTCATTGACAAGTAAGTAAATTGATTAATTTTTACTGTAGGAGAATTATTTACCCTTAAATGGAAAATCATTGCAATTATAAAGATTTCCTGAGAATTACCAAAAAAAAGCACGAACTTTTTTCAAAAAAATATGATAATATTGAATAATTCCTTAAAAATAACTAAAAAAACTTTATTGTACAGATTTTTATTTACATATTTGAGTTAAATTGTTTCAAAAAATCTAGCAAATTGCACATTTTAATATAATTACCCTCAAGTCGAAGTGATGAGACAATTAAAAATCATAAAGCAAGTTACTAATAGGGAAACTGCCTCGCTTGATAAATATCTTCATGAAATTGGAAAGATTGATCTTTTAACTGCTGACCAGGAAGTAGAATTAGCAAGAAAAGTTAGAATTGGAGACAGTCTCGCTCTAGAAAAACTTATTAAAGCAAACTTGCGTTTTGTTGTTTCTGTATCAAAACAGTATCAAAATCAGGGTCTGACATTACCCGATCTTATAAATGAAGGAAATCTTGGTTTGATAAAAGCAGCAAAAAGATTTGATGAAACTCGTGGGTTTAAATTTATATCATATGCTGTTTGGTGGATTAGGCAATCGATATTACAAGCCTTAGCAGAACAAGCACGAATTGTGCGTTTACCATTAAATAAGATTGGCTCTATTAATAAAATAAATAGAGCTTTAGCTGTGTTAGAACAAAAATTTGAGAGGGAACCATCAATTGAAGAAATTTCAATTACATTAGAACTTGCACCTAATGATATAAAAGAAGCAATGAAATGTGCAGGACGTCATGTTTCCATGGATGCTCCACTAACAGATGGAGAAGATGGAGATATGTATGATGTATTACTAAGTAAAGATAATGCTAGTCCTGATGGTACTTTATTAAATGATTCCTTAAGAAAAGAAATTGAAAGAGCTTTGTCTTCATTAACTGAAAGAGAAGCTAATATAATACGCTTATATTTCGGACTGAACGGGAAACACCCATTTACTCTAGAAGAGATTGGTGAAGAGTTTAATTTAACTCGAGAAAGAGTTCGACAAATAAAAGAAAAAGCAATAAAGCGTTTAAAACATACTACGCGAAGTAAAATATTAAAAACCTATTTAGGATAACTACAAAGGAAACCTTTCGTTTCCTTTTTTTATTTAATTTTGCACAAAACAATATAGAAAAATGGCACATTTAATATCCCCTTCATTATTATCTGCTGATTTTGGAAACCTACAGCGAGATATTGAAATGATTAATAAGAGTGACGCAGATTGGATTCATTTAGATATAATGGATGGACTGTTTGTTCCAAATATTTCATATGGATTTCCTATTATCCAGTTAGTAAAGAAACATGCTAAAAAGCCCATAGATGCTCATTTAATGATTGTTGATCCAGATAGATATATTGATGATTTCTATAAAGCTGGGGCTAATATATTAACTGTTCATTACGAAGCATGTAATCATTTACATCGCACAATACAAAAAATCAAATCATTAGGAATGAAAGCAGGTGTTAGTTTGAATCCCCATTCACCAGTGCATTTGTTAAGTGATATTATTGCTGATGTTGATTTGGTATTAATTATGTCGGTAAATCCAGGTTATGGAGGACAAAAATTTATTCCTAATGCGATTGAAAGAATCAAAGAACTTAAAAAGTTAATTTCAGACAAAAAATCAAAAGCACAAATTGAAATTGATGGAGGTGTTGACAATACAAATGCAAAAATATTAGTTGATTCCGGATGCGATGTGCTTGTTTCTGGAAGTTATATTTTCAAATCAGAAAATCAAATAGAAACAATAAAAGGATTAAAGAATTTGAAATTTTAATAAAATCAAAAAAGGTCATCCTGAATTTATCAATGGATGACCTTTTATATTATATAATATTGTGATTATTCCTTACCATCAAGATAATCTTGAAGATAAGCATATCGTTCCGTTAATTTACCATCTTTTGTAATTGTTGCCCGTTCAATTATACCTGAGTCATCATTACCAAATAATGATGGGTAGACATTATCAAGTAAATTTTTTCCAAAATCGGAAGATGCGTTTCGCGGCAATTCACCTGGTAAATTATCAACTGACATTACAGTAATATTTTTAGAACTTGTAAAAGGTGACTCAGCTAAACCTGTTTCTGGGTTATAACCGAAAAATGGTTCTGCTATAGTTGACGCCTTTACGGTTGAAGCAATTGGTCCATCAACATCGCAACTGACATCGGCTATTACAGTTATTTTAAAATCGGGATCAAGGTAATCCTCTTTGGTTATAAAATATGGCGATTTAGGATCCCAAAAATGACAAGCTATAAAAATATCACTTACTTTAGTAAAAGGTTTAAAAATTGATTCATATTCCTCGGGATGCTTAAAGAAATACTGTAAATTAAATTGCATTCCATCTTTATGCTGTACATAACTGTCAGGATCAATTCGACACAATACAGGCTCATCAAATTCCTGGTTTAGAAACTCATCTGCAGATACTTCACGGATATTTAACTGTCTTAAAGTTTCCATTGCTCCCATTGCAACTCTGCCACCTCCAGTAACTAAAATTTTTTTCTTTTTAAGTTTAATCTTTTTTAAACCTGCGAACATTTCATCCATGTCGTTGCATTTGTGTGCCGGTTTAAGTTCGAAACCATCAGTACGAGTTCCACGTGCTCGTAGTCCATTATACGCTCCAACAATTCCAGCCCAATGCCCAAAAGCAACTATTCGTTGTTCATTAATATCAGTAAGATATTCATAATCTAGTAATCGTATTTTTTTCTTAATAACTTCCTGAAGTAATCCACGATTATATGGCTGTTTTTTGGCAACATGAGAAAAGAACATGTATGTTTTATTAGCAATTAATGCTTTCGGAGCAACTTCTTTTACTCCAATTAATATATCACACTCAATTAAATTTTCCTTCATCTCTAAATCAAGATAAGTATACTCTTCATCAGTATAACATCTTATATCACTAGGCTGAATAAAAACATCAACATTCGGAAAACGCTCAGTTAATTTAACTACTTGTGATGGAGTTATTGGAACTCTTTTATCCGGAGGATTCTTAGTTTCACGTACTACACCAAGCTTAATTTTGGAAGTCATATGCACAATGTTTTGGATTATCTTTAAAGAGCCTAAAATTAATTTTTTTTAACTAAAAAAATAATAAATACACAGAAGATATTGTAACTTTGCATTTCCAATTGGGGCTGCTTTGGTTTTGACGGTTTGGTAAATTGGAATGTAAGCATGTCGAGCTTTGTGTTTTGGCTCGTAAATCTCAGAGCACACAACAATAAACGGCGAAAATAACTACGCACTTGCTGCTTAATATTGCTCAGCAATATTAAGCTTAATCCCAAGTCTAGGACTTAGGGACAGGTTGTCTCTCTTAGAGCCTTGTTTAACGGCGCTTTGATTTTGAGGCATCGTAAATGTTAAACTAGTTTAGTTAAGGCTTTGGTAACTGAGCGAAATTAAGAAGCTAAGGTTTAGTTAGGCGGCTTTTTGTCAGACTAAGCACAAAAATCAATAAAGAGATAAGCATGTAGAAAGCATTTTGGTTCCTTATTCGGACGCGGGTTCGACTCCCGCCAGCTCCACAATTCCAATAATAAAAAAAACTATAGCACCGTAAAACGTAGATTTTTTGGTGTTTTTTCTTTTTAATAAACCCAGTTATTAAAACCAATTATTCTAAAAGTTCTTTTTTTAGATATCAGTATGGAAAAAGAAACTTTAACTGTTATGAAATTTCAAAAAGAGTAACTGCTAATTCTTCAAATGAACAAAAAGATATAATTATCCTGCAAATTTGATTTTATATGTAAGAAATGCTATTTGGAAGGAATTCTTATAGAGTATATTGATTTAATTTATAACAAATATTTTTTTATTATAATTTTATTTACCAAACAACTATAATAATAGTAAGAAGTATAAGTGATGATTTATTAAAAACTGATTTATTGGGTTAGCGCAAAAGTAATATACGTTATTAAAAGAATAATTAATTAAACGCAATCGTTTAATAAGAATATTATTCATATAATTGTATAATTAAACGTAAACGTCTATAAAAATGCCAAAGATAATAGCAAAAAAAGAGGATTGGATAAATTTAGGATACGAACTCTTCTCTGAACAAGGAGTCTCAGGAATTATTGTCGAAAAAATGGCAAAAACATTGAAAGTAAACAAATCGAGTTTTTATTGGCATTTTAAAACTAAGAAAGATTTTATTGAACAGTTGATAATATTTTGGATAAATAATGAAACTTTGCAAATAATAAACTTAACTAACAATAAAAAAACAGTATTAAATAAATTTAAAACATTAATAGCCTTAACCTATAAACAAAACCCTTTTTTAGATTTTATATTCTATCTGAAAAGGTATGCAAAGGAGGAAAAGAAAGTTCAAATAATCAGTTATAAAATTGATAATCAAAGAATAGAATATGCAAATAAACTATTACAAGAAATGGGTTATTCAAAGCAAGATGCAAAAATTAAATCAACACTATTACACAAGCATTTTATAGGGTATCACGAAATTATTAGATATAAAAAACAAAACATTGATTATCAAAAAGAGGTTAAATTAGAATTAACTCAATTTATAAAATATTAATTATACAATTAACAAATAATGAATGAATGTGATCAAATAC
>JAQIBH010000002.1 GCA_027859205.1 Bacteroidales bacterium
AAATAAAGGTGCGAGATATTTAAATCCTTTAGCAGCGTAAATTAACCTGATTGTACCTATTGTTTGATCGGTGATACGAGCAAGAAAAATAAGTAGAGGGAGTATCAGATAATTAAAAAGCGGAGTATCAATGCCTGATAGAAAATCCATAGTTAAAGTTATATTTTCGGGTAAAATTAATCAAATAATTTATATGAACCGCCCAAATTTAAACTAACAAGATACATTTCACATATTAAAAAGGTGCGGTTGTTTGTTTCCTGTAAATTTGTAAAGCCATTGATTTCCCGGCTATTAAAACCTTTTTCTCTAACAAAAACTGATTATTGCTAATCAATTTATTTGTGCATTCGTTTTTATGATATTCTTTAAAATTTTTGAAATGTTCTTTTCCTGCCAAAAATTCTATTGCATTAATAACATATCTGGAAGATGATTTTGTCTTTTCGTTTATTTCATAATCAACTATTAACAAATGACCATTATTTTTAATAATTCTATAAGCTTCAGCGATAATCTCTTTTTGATCGTCGAAGGACTTTTCATGTAGCGCGAGTTGAATCATTGCTAAATCAAATGAATCATTTGGAAACGCCATATTTCTTGCGTCTTGTTCGTAACAATCCATGTGTTTTGCAACTTCTAGCATTGCGGGAGAAAGATCAACACCGGTTAACTTGATATCCGTATTCTTAAGATATTGTAGTTGATTTCCTGTACCACAACAAATATCAATTACTGAGTTTGGATTTAACTGAATTATTATTTTAGCAGTTTTTTTCCTGATATTGTGTAAAAAGGGGTGAAGTAGAAGGTCGTATGCTTTAGCCACCGCGTAACTCGCCATTGTTTCAAAATATTAATTCAAACAAAAATAGGATATTTAATGATATAAAAAAGAGTGTGTCCAAAAAGAATCAGGAGTTGTCATTCTGAGTTATGCCTGTCGGCAGACAGGTTTATCGAAGAATCTATCACTTTTAAAATGAGATGTTTCGACGGGCTCAATATGACATATAAAAATAAAAACATTACTTTTTGGACAAGCTCTTAAAGTTTATATAACTGTATTAATGTTCATGCTTATGAAAATACGATTCTTCAAAATTATTAATAGTTTGGTTTAATTTTTCAATATAAGTTAAATCTGTAGTTTGCTTTGCTTTCATTGAATAAACCAACAATTCATGGAGTAGGGTAAGTTGTTTTATATACTTATTATATTGTTCAGTATTCTGCTCATTTATAGGCTTTATACGTTGATTTAAAAAGTATTGTGTTACAATGTCTTGTAATTTATTTGCATGATCTTCTTTGTTATTTACCCATCGAACAAGTTGATTGTAGTTTGGAGTTTCTTCATCGGATAACTCAATAATCATTTTCATCGATTTTTCAATGGTTACAATATGTTCCTGTATTAATTTAATTCTTAAGGTATCTTCATAAATTCCGCAAGGAATTTCGCAGTGAGCATAAGACTTATTAGAAATGCTTAAACTTATAATGGTTAATAATACCAGGATTGCAAATTGGTTAATTTTCTTCATGATTTTAGATTTTTAATTGATATTCAATGTATAAGCAATTGAAAATCTATTTTGTTCAATTTAAAATGAAAAAAGAGACCGTCTCAAAAGTAACAAAACTGTCATTCCCTTGAAAAAGGGAATCTCATACTTATCATATAAACAAATAGATTACGAGATCTCCAATCAAGTTGGAGATGACAAAAGTGACTTTTGAGACTGCCTCTTTTAATTTAATTAAGTAAAAACTACAATTTATAAGATGTTATTTGTGTTTCTGCAGTTTTTTTGAATACTTGACCAGTTACATCATCAACGGCGTATTTAGGATCTTTCTCGTTTCCGAGATTAATTTCTCCATCAACTTTGCCTGTATCTTTATTTACTTTAAGTAGCGCGTTATTTTTTTCTATTTTACCAAAAATAATGATAAAGTCGCGACCCTCAGCAGTTGCTTTGAATCTTGCATTAGCTTGTTGGAATGATTGTTTTGCAAAATCAGAAGCTGCATCACCCAGTTCATCATAAACCATTCCGAATCCTTCAACTATCGCACCACTAACTGCATCTTCTTGTTTAACATCGGGTGCGGCCGATTGTAAAACTCCTGCTGCATAATATGAACTTGCACCTATATAAGCCGCTCGGGCAGCTTGTGCATATAATAAAGCTCGCTTTAGTCCTGGTTCACGTGGTGCTGTATAATATTTCTGGAATATTTGTGTTCCAGAATAATCGTATAATGCAACATTCTGATCTGAAGAAATAAATATTCCTTTTTCACGAAGTTCAAGTTTACCTGGAATTTCTTTACCTTCAAATTTTAATTTAGTGTTGGTTATGTTTTTAATTGTTGCGGTATTAATATCGATTAATTTTATAATTCCGTCTTTTGTGTCAAAAGCATAAATTGTATTCTCTTTTTGTTCCAATAAACCTGGACTTGTAGGTATTGATTTATCAAATACCAATTCCCCCGTTGTTGGATTTAATATATTGATTTCATTTGTTGTAATAAATAAAATTCCTTTTTCGGACTCAATAGTCCTCACAACTTCGCCATTAATTTTAACAGGTTTTTTGAATGTGATTAGACCTTGAGCAGGATCTAGAAAATTTAAATAATTCTTTTCTCTTGATCGAGAAATAAGTAAAATACCTTTTTCAGTTTTAAGATGATTGTAGATTCCACCTTTTATAGCAATACCTCTACCTTTTTTACCCCATTTGCCAGTTGCTGTTTCCAAATCAAAAAAGTTAATTTTAGTTCTACCACCATTGTTAGGTAATATAATTATACCATTTTCATAAAATGCTAAATCGCCCAATTGGCCATTCATTTGAATGGGATTATTCCACAGTCTTGAACCATCGACAATATTAAAAGCTGTATAATTATTATCGTAACTAATAGAAGTTTGGCCACTGCTTGTTTGACTTTCTTTTTTATTTTCAGCGCCTATTATAAATATATCTTTGGAATGATGTTTATAAAAATTAATTACAAAATCTTCATTTGCAACAGCCTGCTCAGCTACACCTTGTAATAAACTTCCAAAAGCGCCCATTCCTTCTAATTGCTCAGCTTCTTTCGATGTTGAATTTTTCCAGATTATCTCACCTGTTTTACTATTTAATTTATAGTTTTTAAATAATGTAACAATAAGTAGCTCTTTATCCGAAAGTTCACTTAAAGTTACTATTCTTCCAAATTTTTCTTCTATTTGCCAAACCGTTTTACCAGTTTCCATATCAACCATAAGCATAATTGGATCTCCACTTGTGGTTTTACCGGCAATTAGAATTCCATTTGCTTTATATAAAACTTGTTTTGTTTTTAAATCAGCAACACCAGCTAGTGTTGAATTAAATTTTACAACTCCACTAAATGGATCGAGCATAGATATATTTTCACCCTGATTAATTGATATCAGAGGAGATTCACTCATTTCTTCGATTTGTTCATTTGCAATATTTGCAAATTGTTGATCGGACCAAAGTTTTTCGCCTGTTTCAGGATTATAAGCAGCAAATTCAGAATCAGTGCACACAAAATAGTTTCCATAAGAATTAACTTGTTGCCATAATACCGATCCGGAGAGGTCAGTTTTCCATATTTCATTTACCTGGGAATGACTAACATAAAATGTGCAGCTTATTAAAGCTAAGGCAAGTACAAATTTCAATTTATTTTTAAACATAGTTCGTAGGGTTTGGTTAATATTTTATTTGTAAAAGTTATACAAAGTTACATAATATATAGAGTTTGCTATAATCAAAACAATGCGATATACTTCCAATAATGGTGAGATATATCATTTTCTTAATAAATTTTTATCATTCACTTGTCATGATAAATAATGGCTGTAACTCAAAGCTTTTGTAGAAAGGCCTTAATCTTTCTGTATTGTAGTGTTTTTGTACATTTACTATTTTTTTGGAATTTTCGACTACATCAATGGGTAGATTATCATATCTGCCATTTTTTAGTGCAACTAATCTACCATGTATACCTTTTAATACCAGGTCTAAAGCTAAGTTTCCGTAAGCCATAGGAACAATGGAATCAATGGCATCCGGATCACCGCCCCTTACTAAATAACCAAGTTTTTGATTAATGACTCCAATCGGTCGTCCTTTGCAGCAATTTGCAGAATGTTCAATGAGTTTGGCTGAAACCAAATCTCCAATTCCTCCTAGTTTTGCATGACCAAAGGCATCTTTGGAATCATTTTCAAAAATCATGTCTCCTCCCTCGAACATTGCACCTTCTGAAACTAATACTACTGAATATTTACTGGGATTATTCATGCGATCTTCTATAAGTAGTTCAGTAAGGTTTTCAATTTTAAATTTGTATTCTGGAATTACGCAGCGATTAGCTGATCCGGCTATTGTTGGTAGCATTGCCGTAAATCCTGCGTAACGGCCAAATACTTCTAAAACCATAAAGCGCTCATGTGAGCCTGCGCTTGTGCGCAGATTATTTGTTATTTGAATAGTTCGGGTAATGCAGGTGCTAAATCCAATACAATAATCTGTGCCAGGAACATCGTTATCCATTGTTTTAGGGATGCCTACAACTTTAACACCTTCGCGATAAAGACGTACTGCATAACTTAAAGTATCGTCGCCACCAATAGGAATGAGATATTCTATTCCCAGGAACTCAAGATTTTTTAGAACTTCGGGAGTGAGATCGTTTCTTTGCTTATTATATTTTTCTTTTAAATGTTCTGGGACATTCCAGTTTGCTACCCGACTTGGGTTTGTTCTTGATGTATGTAAAAAAGTTCCTCCAGAGCGCCCGGCTTTATCAACTCTGTTTTCTGTTAAAACTTCATAAAACTCTGAATTATCGGCATTTTTATCTCTTATCATATCAACTAATCCTAACCAACCCCGACGTATTCCTATTACTTCGAAACCTTCGCGAAGCGCTCTAATTGTTACCGCTCTTATTGCAGGATTTAACCCAGGAACATCACCACCACCCGTTAGAATAGCTATTTTACCTTTGCGTTTTTCTTTTTTTGCCATAACTATAGATGTTAAGCATTTGGAAATGCTTATGAAAATTACGAAAAAAAGAAAGCGAAGTAAAGTAAATTGCTAATTATTACAGAAATAATAAAAAACAGATTGCATAATGAAATATAATAATAACAAAATCATTAGAAATGATTAAGAATGCATTTATTTAAACAATTTTCTGAAGATATTGATGCTATCTTGCTTATTATTAATTTTTAAGGTAA
Organism: Bacteroidales bacterium; assembly: GCA_027859205.1. Classification (GTDB taxonomy): domain Bacteria; phylum Bacteroidota; class Bacteroidia; order Bacteroidales; family UBA12077; genus UBA12077. Next base: position 5,288 of record JAQIBH010000002.1, read on the forward strand.
TAATAACTACTAACTATAATAGGTTTAGAGAATTGAATTTATTAGTTGCCAAAAATTAATTTTTGAATATATATTTTATTTTTAATCGTAATTCTTATAATAAATACTTTAGTAGAATTATTTAGTTCTATTATATGTTTAGGATAATTTAAAACTTCTTTATATAAAATGGTACCTTTCATTGAATATAATTCCACAAAACCATCATCCTTTGAATATTCATTGTTTAAAAGTTCAATAATAATTGCCCCATTTGATGTATACACTTTAATATCATCGCTATGAATTATATTAATATCTGCAGTGGTTTGGTATGTGATACTTAATAGTTCAGATGCTTCATTTTGATTTTCTGATAAATCTTTTACAACATTTGCTGCAATGGAAATATCTACTGTTCCTTCACCAAGGGCTTCAATAACTGCAGTATGATTTATATTATCAGAAGAATTAACTGAGTTTACCGTACCATTTGTAATGGTAATATCCGATTTTTCAAACCCGGTAACTTCTTCCGAAAACTCAATATCTATTTCAAATTGCGAATTCGTAACAATTGTATCTTCAATACTTAATGTAATAGTAGGAGCTTCAATATCAACAGTTTTAAATGTCCAATAATCCTTGGACAAAACTCCGGCAAATTCATTTCCGTCTGAACCTATAACAGCATTCTCATCAATTAAAATGTAGTATTCTGTTTTACTTTCTAAATCATTTGATGGATCAATGATAAGGGTTTGTGTATTATTCCCGGTAACTTTTCCAGATGTAATATTTATTTCTTCAAAAATACTATCATCATTAGATCTTTTTATGTAAATATTACCGGTATTAATATTCACAGTCTCATTAAAATAAATGCTTAGGTTTTGTTCAATTGGTATGTTAATTGAATCATTAAAGGGTTCAATACTTATAATTCTTATAGCTACATTTTTTGGGGTAATGCCATATAATATATTGGGGAGTTGGTAGTTAAGAAAAATTTCAAATTCAGTAGAGTTTCCATCAATATGTAATGATAATCCTTTGTTATTATGCGCAATTGCAGGCATTATTGGTGGTATATCTGCACCATTACTAGTAGTTATTGTAAAATAAAGGATACTATCATCGGGGTTTGTTGTATAGTAATTTAAAGAATCCAAATCATCTGTGAAACTAACTCCATCTAAATTTAATTTATTACCAAAGCTTTGTAATCCATCTGAAAATAGAAAAATTAATTTTTTATAATCAGGAGGATTATTTATTGCTAGTTTATTTTTAGCATCCTTTAGACCGTCTCCCATGGCAGCCAAACCTTCCGGGAATTTAGCCGGATTATTCATATCCGTATTAATATTTAAAAAATCGGTTATAGATATAAAACCATTAATATTTACAGGATCCGGATTAATAACATAATTGTCATAGTAATTTAATCCAATTGAATCACCTGTTTGTTTTAAATTATACAAGTGCTCATTTAAAACTGAAACTGATTGTTTAAGGATATCCTATTTTGTGCCTCCGGTTAATGATTGTGACATACTTTCAGATTTATCTAAAACAAGCATTGCTTTTATAGGATTCCTTGTAAATTCTATATAAAAGTCTTTATCCTCTGAATTTGGTGGAAAAGCAATTTCTGTACCTGTGATTGTAAAGTTTATGTAGTACGTTGAACCTAACATAAAACACAATTCTTCAAAATTAACTTTTATATAACTTTCAGTTCCGGTATTTTCTATGTATACATTCGACATTATACCTTCGGGATTAGTACATGTCAGAGTTTGATGTGAAACTGAAAATGTTACTTCCGATGGGTTAATAGCAGGATCTACTGGTATGAGAAAGGAATAGATGTTGTCTTCGTAATTTACCATTGGTAAATGACATCGGCCGGAAACAAAAGTGCAGCCAGGGTAATTGCTTTCAACCGGATCAAATATCTGTGCAAATAAGTTGGTGTTTATTCCAAAAACCAAGTGAGAAATTAAGAAAACAAGCAAGAATCTTAAAACTGATTTTAAAAATTGAGTGAAATTTTTCATCGATAATTTTATAATTAAAATAGAAAATATTGCATTAAAATTTATCTTAAAATTTTACGAACAAAGGCAACCGTGAAGTACGACATTAGGAATAATCCTACAAAACCTTCAAGACCTGAAAGCCACCTAAAAACTCCCGAAGGATAATAATCGCCATAACCAATTGTCAGAAAAGTTATAGCACTATGGTAAAATGCAACCGCAACCGATCCTAATTTATCAGGATCGCCAATCGATGACACAATTTTTGCATCAATAAAGAACGGCATAACTACATAAATTAAAGAGAAGAAAACATACCCAAATAGCATGCTTGTTAATACTCGTAAGGGGTTTGTCGCATATAAGCCAATTTTATCGAAAACTAACCATTGAAAAACATAGGATGGAAGTTTCCATATTCGACTGAATGGATTTTCTTTAACCGCATCTTTTAAATCGGCTTTTAACTCATTACGTTTAAATTCAACATAGGCTTTATCTTCATCAGCATATTGTCCTGTTGTGCTAAAATTCTCTTTTAGAATTCGAAATTGTTCAGCAAATTCACGCTTGCTTTTATTTTGCTGAGAGTAAATAAGATTTTTAACATTATTAATTACCCAATCGACATAAATTCTTCCAATTAAGCGCATTCCAGTAAAATTGATAGTTTCTATTTCGACAGTGAAATCATATGGTTTAATATCTATTATATCCCGTGCTACTGTATCGGAAAGATCGATTGAATTACATTTAGATAATCTTAAATCAACATAATAATCTAAATGACAGGACTTAAGCGAAAGTTCTTTAATATGAGACTTACTAAAACTGAGGTTTCCTTTTCCAAAGTCAGCATTGTCAAGAAATAAAATAGAATTATTAAATTCAACCTGTTCGAATGATACATTACCATTACCCCAAATAGTTTTTCTAAATGTTAATTTACCAGCTTTATGCTGGGATGCTTCAAAAGATTTATCGCCATTCCCAAATACTGCACGATTAAAACTAACTTTTGCATCGGCAAATTCAGTGGTGCGAAAATCGACTTTCCCATCTCCAAACTCAGTTCTTTCAAAAATTAATTCTTTACAATGAAATCTTGCAAAATGAAATCCAACTTTACCTTCAAGAAAACTTGCTACTTTAAATGAAACACGCTTAGATTTAAAAACTGTATTAACAAATGTTACATCACCCTTATTGAACTCGGTATTTACAAATAGCACATCACCTTCGCCAAAAAGAGCATCTTGAAAATTCTTATGACCTGTTCCAAACCATGAGTTTTTGAAGTTTAGCTCTCCATTTCCAAAATTGGCATTCGAAAAATCTATATTTCCATCATTAAAATAGCTGTAACTGAAATTTACACCACCCTGATGAAATTTTGCAGATTGAAAGGAAACCGATCCATTGAGAAAATGCGCATTTTCGAAATTCTTATATTCATCATCAAATTCAACAAAGGAAAAATCTGTTTCTATTCTGGAATCGAAAAAAGTATGATATGCTGAAAAATTATGGATTTTTACGTGGCTTTTTCTTTCTATATTTCTGCTTTCCCGATATTCGGTTAATGAAAAATTCTCAATATAACAATCATCAAGATTAACAGGTTTTTCTTGCTCAATCAAATGATATATTTCCTCTTTGTATAAAAAACCAAGTTCAAAGTAAGAAATCTCTTTTTTATTTTCATCTAGTAAGGAAACGGCTGCCGTATTTTCATAAACTTTACCAGAATCTGTTTTAAATGGTGTATCTTTTATTTTGACTTTATAATTAAAATAATTTTTAATCATTTTATTTGATTTTCGCAAATTCACTCAAATATAATAAAATTTACTTACAGGTTAAAAGTTTTAGATTGACTAAAAGTTGTTATGCTTTGTACATCTATCAAATATTTTTGCAATAAAAAAGGCGTAACTAAAATGCTACGCCTTTTATTGAGTTTTATATATTCTATTTAGTATTAGTAATTTTCAATACCCACAATTCTACCAATTCAGAAGAACGCCAGTTTTGATTTCTTCGTGTATTTTTAGAAGCTTGGTCAACTTTTTTCTGTATAAATAATTCTTTTTGGAAACGACCTCCCTTGGATAATTCTTCCTCGATTGGATGATTTTCACCAACTTTTGTTATTTGTGCTAAGTTCGAAAATAGAAGAACAATTCTTCCATTGGGTTTAAGATGCTTTTCTGCCTCAGAAAAAAATCGAGGGAACAAATCATAATCATAATATATGGCTTTATCTATTCCTTCCAAATCATGAGAAGCAGGAATCCATGGCGGATTAAATACAATTAATTCTGTTTTTACATTACAATTGGCAAATAAATCACCATGTAATAAATCAATTTTTGAATTCAGCTTATTCTTATTTAGACTTTCGTTTAAGCCAATAATTGCATTCGGATTCGTATCTGTACCATAAACTTTTTCGAAACCATGTTTCAACATTTGTAAAGAGAGCACGCCACTGCCAATTCCAATATCTATTGCTGATTTTTTATCTCCTTTATATTGTTTTAACCAGTTTTCAAAAAGTTTCAAATGTTCGAATCGGGTTGGAAAGTAAGTTCCAAAAAAGGGATGTATTTTCTTTTCTAAACCCGGAATAGAAATACCTTTTTCGTACCATTGCCATGAACTATTTAAACCTTGAACTTGAGGAAAGGGCAATAAAAACTCATTTAATTCTGGGTATAGTGTTTTAAGCCAGCCAATTTCTGGTGCTTTTCTTACAACTAATTTATTGTTGTTTACTAATAATAATAATCGATGCGAAAGTTCTCGAAATTCTGATCGAAAATCACGCTGTTCCCGAAATGATTGGTCAGTATATTTGTTTTTAAGATAGTTCTTTAGCTCGCTCAATATTGTTAGGCCGCTACTATAGAAATCGACTATTAAAACATGGTATCCATCAACAAGTGCTTCAATAGCAATTTGTGGATCCATACGGCGCTTATATGGAACTACATCAATATTCGATGTAATAGGCTCCGGACGATCAGCTTGTATTTTCTTTCCTGAAATTGTAGATACTAATCCTGATTCGTTTTTTAACATTTCCTAAATATATTTTACGCTTCCAGATTCAATACCGTTCTACCTATTAATTTCCCTTTTAATATTAAATCAATTTTATCATTCAATTCTTCAAATTTAATTTCGTTATAAGTTTCTGATAATTGTTCTGGTTTCCATTCTTCCGCCAATTTGCTCCAAACTTGTTTTCTATATTCCATTGGATAATCTTGAGAGGCGATTCCAATTAATGAAATACCTCTTAAAATAAATGGAAATACTGTTAAATCTAGTTTTGGAGAAGCAACATTCCCGCAACATGTAACAACACCCAGTGGTTGAGTAGATTTTATAATATTATCTAGAATATTTCCTCCAACAGTATCTATAGCCCCAGCAAAAAAAGCTTTTAACATTGGTCTATTCTCAATTACTTCAAAATCTTTTCTAAAAATAATTTCTTTTGCTCCAAGATTTAACAAATAATCTCGTTCTGTTTCTTTACCCGTAATTGCTGCAATGTTGTAACCAAGTTTTTTTAAAATTGAGATGCTCATTGATCCCACACCTCCGGTTGCGCCTGATACAATTATTTTTCCATCCGTGGGTTTTACTGTTTCTGAAAGCTTTAATATCGCTATCCCAGCGGTTAAACCTGCAGTTCCTAAAATCATCGATTCTTTCATTGTTAGATTTTTAGGCAACTTGATCGCCCAATCTGAAGGAACTCTTATATATTGGCCAAAACCGCCATCTGTATTCATTCCTAAATCATAACTTGTAACAATTACTTTGTCATTAATTTTAAATTTATCGGTGTTAGATGATATTACGGTTCCAACAGCATCAATACCAGGAGTATGCGGATATTTTCTTGTAATACCTTTATTCCCACTTGCAGAAAGAGCGTCTTTATAATTTAAAGATGAATAGTGTACTTTAATTAGTACATCTCCAGCAGGCAAATCATTTATGAACTTAGTTTTTATTTCTCTGATAAAACTTCCATTTTGTTCTTCTACAACAAATGCTTTAAATTCTTTTTGTTCCATAATTTCTTATTTATATCTATCTTTCGTTCAATAATTCCTGAAGTAATTCTAAGTATTTTGCAACATGCAAGGCATCCATTAGTCCATGATGAGCGTTTATTGCAATTGGCATAATCATTTTATTGCCGATTGTAGACGCCTTCCCGAAAGCTATTTTGGGTACACAATCTGGAAATTTAAAATTCCTTGCATGTGTTACTCCTGTAAACTTAAACCATGGAACTGCTGAAAAGTGGACTACATCAGTTCGAATAGCATTTTCGCCTAGTCTAAGACCATTTGAATCTTTAACTTTATTAATTTCTTCTGATAATGAGTTGTTAAACGTCACTAAATCTTCATTGTATAGAACAAATCCAAATCCAAAAGTCCCATCATCCCTGGCAATTGTGGTCGAAGCATTTATTTTGTCGTAAATGATTACTTCATTTTCTTTTGTACGATATTTAAATTCTTGTATTTGATTAACTGCAACAATAGATTTATGAAGATAAAGAGCAAAAAATGAATGATTATTCTGTTTTGCAAATTTATATGCCTTTGTACAATCAATTTCGCTGACAATTCCGAAAAATGGTTCGTCAAATTGTGAGAAAAATTCGAAATGCTCTTTCCTTTTCCATGTATTAAGGTCAACAGTTTTCATAAGCCAAATAGTGTTATAATTTCAGAGATCTGTTTAATTTCCCAGAAGTTATTTAAGTCTGTAGTTTTTTCAATATTTTCATGTGCCCAGTTTGTATGATAAGGAATATGTAATCCGTAAGCACCTATATTTAATACAGGAATAATATCTGATTTCAAAGAGTTACCTATCATTAAAAATTCTTCTGGAGCTATATCTAAATGTGATAATAATTTTAAGTAGTTTGATTCTTTTTTGTCACTCATAATTTCTATATGGCTGAAGTATTTTTCAATGTTTGATTTTAATAATTTCCTTTCTTGATCAAGCAAATCTCCTTTTGTTGCTAAAATTATTTTGTATCCATTATTGCTAAGTTTTTCTAATACCTCTTGAATACCATCAATTAGTACAACAGGCTTATTTAATAAGTCTTTTCCTAATAATATAATTTTATCAATAACCGAGTTGTCAATTTTATTATTACTTACTCTTAATGCCGTTTCTATTAAGGAAAGCATAAATCCTTTTGCACCATATCCGTATAAATTTAGATTCTGTATTTCAGTTTTTAATAGCTCTTGTGAAATTATCTCTGATGATTGAAAATCGGATAGCAAGTTGCAAAATAGTTTTTCTGTTTCTTGATAGTAAGGCTCATTAACCCAAAGAGTATCATCTGCATCGAATCCTATTATTTTAAAATTTTTCTTCATGTTCGGTATAGACATAATTAAACCTTTGTTTTGCAGCTATGTTTAGCAGCCACTTTTTGAATCGTGTATTATAAACTTTTACATTGTTTAAATTTACAAATAATTTTTCCATGAATTGGAGCTTGGGTTTTTCATATAAAGAGTGATTATCAAAGTAAGGGGTTTGTTATATAAAAAGATAACGATTATTAAATTTATTTTTTAAAAAATGTCGTGTCTGGCTCTTCCAGTATTTTTCTCATAATTTGATCAAAATTATCAAAATCTTTAGTCCAGTGATATTCATCTGCAATATTTAATATCTCATGATGCTTAAAAATATAATTTCGATTTCATAATTGATTTAACAGATGTTATAATTTAAATCTTATTAAAATTGTCAATTATAATAATCATGAACTTACAAGACAATTGTTTCCTTTTTAAATGAAAATCCAAAAGTTTCCATTTCTTCTAAAATAGGCTCATACATTTCTTTTTTAGATGGTATACAGACTCCTTTACTTGTAATTTTACCATCTAAAATTAGTTTTGTAGCAATAGCAGGGGGTAAGGAAACAGCTCTTGCCATAGCAGAATCACCGTAAGGTATACCTTCTACAACCATGCTTGAAATTCGTTTTTCTTTTCTATCAGGAAATTCAACAAGCATTTCGTTGTGAACGATTATCATATCTTTTTCATACGGTTGGTATTCCATTTTTTTCAGCATTAGGTCTACTAGTAAATTTGAATTTGTACCATTATTTAATGATATCTGTACATCATCAAATAATCCTAGCCAATCTAATTTCTTAACAAAATCATCTTTAATATCCATTTTCATAGCCTTAGCAAATTTACTTTTGATATCCTTGGCACTTGCAGAACCTATGAGATTAGCAATAAACTGGCTATATGTTGTGTTTTCAAAATTATTTTCTTTGGAATTCTCTATCAGTTTAATTTTTAAGAGATTTACCATAGTATTACAATATCCGATATAGCGTAATAATCCCTTGTAGATTGTAAGATTCTTATCTAAACCAAATTCTTTTAAATATCGAGTACTATCGTTGCTCGGATAGGTTTCAAAAGTTCCGATTCCATACACATCAACTAATCTGTGATGTTCAAATTTTGCAGGTACTTCAATTATTTTACCATCTATTTGATAAGTTGCGGGTGATACTGCTGAACGCATAAGTCCATTAGGATCCCAAGAGAATTTATAACCCCAAGGATTTCGATTATGCTCATACGATGGTATACCAGACCCAAATGAATCAATTCTAGTAACTTTCCCACCTTTAGTATGTACTTCGTCTATCATTTGTTTTAGACCCATGTTGTCAAGACCTGGATCCTCGCCAAGTTCAGTAAGAATAAGTGTTTCTTGTTTTTTTGCTTCTTCATCAAAACATTCAATACCAGGATGCTTAAAGTCAGTAGTTATCATAGCAGTTTTGTTTTTCAGACAAAGCTCAGCGACAATGGTATGACATGATCGTGGTATCATTACAACAACAACTTCGACATCTTGGATTATCTTCTCCAAAGCATCAACTTGATCAATTGTCCAACTAATTGAAGTACCAAGTGGTCTTCCTGCAATTATTTTCTCTGCTTTTGAAACGGTTCGGGTTGCTACAATAACTTCATATTTACAAGTATCAATGAAATAATCTATCATTGGCTTAACTACATAACCTGCTCCTAAAACTGCAACTCTTCTCATCTTTAATCCCGTCTTTAATTAATCAAATTTTGTCATAAATGTTCTTTAACTAATCAGTACTAATATATTTCTTTAAATCGGAATTAAGTATTTTATTTAGCTCTTTTTCATTATCTAAGCTTGTTTCGGTAAATATGAAGCCAAATAATGGATATTTTTTAATATCTAACTTTCTTATAATTAAAGCATTCTCAAAGTCTTGAGCAATTAGGTCATAGTTAAAGTTAGTAATTTCAGAAGTCGTAAAACCAGAATTATTATCTAATATAACTACACTATATTTTTTATTGCTTTTGTTTTTAAAAATTTGTTCCCAATTTGGTTTTTGATTATTAATAAAATAGTCATAAGAATTAATTCCATAAGCGTACCATGATAAATCACCTGTAGTACACCAGCCTCCAAATCTCAGAGGGTTAATCTCTATTGGACTGATTCGTCCATTTAAATCGATTCTTATTTCAACATGTAAAGGGAAATTTTTTATACCAGTTTTATCACCAATAGCTTGTAAAAATTCTTCAATATCATCTTTAAATTTAAGAATAATGTCTTTTGAAGTTGAATATACTCTATCACTTATGTCTGTTCCGGATGAAAATTTGTGGTGGAGAATGTTTAATATCACCACTTCACCCTCGTTATTGAAATAGCTATCAATAGCATACTCTTCTCCTTCGATATACTCTTCGATTATAAAGTTGGATGTGTCCAGTACTTCTGTAGGATATATACTTTGTAAAGTTTTAAAGTTCAATTCATTTTTTACAATATTCCATTCTTTTAAATTGTGAACGATATGAACCCCTAAACTGAAAAACCCCAATGAAGGCTTAATTACAAAAGGGAAATTAATGTCTTCTAAACTTAATTCTTGAACTTCATCTAATCTAACAGATTTATAGAAAAAGCCAGGAAATGAGTCTTTAACAAGTTCTCTGAATTGAAATTTGTCTTTAAATAAGTGAATTTGACTTAAGAGATTAGAAGATCCAAAATTTTTCGCAATCCACGCTATTGCATTTTCTGAATTTAAATATATAGGTGTGTTTGGATTTTTTTCAATGATGCCAGTTGCTTTTTCTTCTGAGATCCAATTTAATGAATCATCTGAAATTAATTCTTTAGCTTCTTTAGTTGAAATAATCTTGTATTTATTGTCTTTTATAGTCTTTATTAGAAAATCTGAAACAAAAGGGTAGTCTATTAGAAACATTTTTTATTATTATTAGTTATTAATGATTTTAGTGATTTAATATGCTATTTAATTAACTTATTCTTATTTAAATATTATTGAGTTAATGATGGCTTTTGGTAACAAAAAAATAACAAATAAGATAATTAAACAAGATAGCTTTCAAAAAGTTTTGTAGATTAGAATTTAAGTTCAGAAGCTTGCAAAGAGCTCTCTTCTTTTTACTCAAAGCGATAATTCATATTTTATACATTGATAAGAAGGAGCTTGAAACTATCTGTGGCAAATTTTACGGTAGGCACAGTATTCGCAATTTCGGTTATCTTCAGTTTGCGAAAAGCTAATCTCAGAATTAAAAATATCACTTATTAATTGTTTTAAGTTTTCGAGATAATTGTCCGCAACTGTATTGTAATCATTTATATATGATTTGGAATCTTTATTGTAAATTCGGTAATCAAAATTATTGTCATATAATTTACGAGCAGAATATACTCCTGCAGTTATTGGTAATTGTGGTTTTTTAGTATCCTTATAAAACTTAGAGTACAAAAAGGCTTGAAAAACTGCAGAGTTTTGATCCGTTTTTTTATCTGAAAACAGAGCTTCAATATTTTTATATTCCAGTTTATCACTGCCTGTTTTGTAATCGATTATTCGAATGCGATTGTTTTGTTTATCAACTCGGTCTATTTTCCCGCCTAGCTTAATAAGCTCAAATGTTCCGTTTTTTGCAATAGGAATTTCAATGATATATTCATTTTCAAGGGATAAAATTTCAAAAGGAGTAAAGCGCTCATCAACCTTAAGAATCTGATAAATATATTTTTCGATTAATTCACGAATAATAATATTTTTGCCCGTATAATTTATCTTGCTAGCGGACATGAAATATTCATCTTTAAAGGCTTGGTCGATATGTGTTGCTATTTTTGCTTTATCCTTTAAAATATTTTTAATGATTTCCTGATTTACTTCTTTACCAATAAAATCGAGGTATACATAATTCATTGCCTGATGTAGAATATTCCCAAATAGAGGCGCATCGATTTCTTCCGTCAGCTCATCTTTTTCTCGCAATTCGGCTACATAACGAAAATAAAACTGTAGGTGGCAACGCAAATATGTGCTTAATGCACTTGGGGATAAGTATTTAGATTTCTTAGATGCTGACTGAAATTTAGTAAGTTTATCAATTATTTCGACGGTTTTTTTAATATTAATCTCTTTGGTTTGTGTAATGTTAATATCGTATCGTAGATTTTTTTCTTTAATTTCAAAATCTGATTCGAACTTGATCTGATACAAGAAACGGCTCATCTCGCCTGTTTGCATTCCATCTGTGCTAGAATTGTAAAGTAAGTAAATGTTCTTAGAACGCTGTATTAATCTGTAAAAATAATAGGCATAAATAGCATCTTGATGTTCAATAGTAGGTAATACGAATCCTCGTCGTAAATTATAAGGAATAAATGAAAGAGCAGCATCTGTTTTTGGAAAAACACCCTCGTTAACCGATGTTATAAACAAATTCTCAAAATCGAGCAAACGGGTTTCCAGTATTCCCATAATTTGTAATCCTGAAAGGGGCTCTCCCGTAAATGGTATTCTTAAATTCTTGATAATCTTTCGTATAAGTCGAATATAGGTTTCTGTTTTAATTCCGATTTGCTGTTCTTGCAAAACATCTTTAACTCTATTTATTGAAAGGTAAATATGATAAATGTATTCTTTCTCGAGCGAAGTGGTGTGAATAGTATTTTGTGCCCCTTGTTTTCCTAATGAGTTGTATATTGTATGTAGGATATTTAAAATGTACTCCGATAATTCAAGATAGGTATTAATTTTGGTAAAAATCTTTTTAAAGAAATCACAATTAGCTAATTCGCTGGCAGTAATCACGATTCTATTGTTCTTTTTTATGAACTGCAAAAGTTTGTTTGATTCATCTTTAAATTGAGTATTTACATATTGATGACTAAGAATTGCAACTATGTTTTTATGATAAAAAGTAATTTCTTTTTTAGTTTCTTTGGCATTTTTTTGTAACTCAATTATATGTTCCAAGAGACTGTAAATAGGAGTGTTATTCACAGGATATCCCATTGTAATATTTACTTTGTCAATGGTATCTGGTACTGAATGCAATACGGGAACCAGTAATTCTTCGTCGGCTAAAACAATGGCTGTTTTATTGGGCGACTCGGCAATATTATCGCCAAGTTCTTTCAGTTTTTGAGAAATTACTTTTGCTTGAGCTACATCCGATGGAACAGAAATTATTTCAATGTGCTTTTTCTGTGCTAAGGTTTTGAATATATCTTGATTAGATATGCTTAACGGTTGTTTATATTGATTAATATTCTCACGTAAAAATAATCCTGCTTCGTGATGTTGATTATTAACATAGCTCTGATCGTAATCCCAATAAAAATCCGCTGCTTTGATATTTTGCAGATAATCGAAGAATTTTTTTTCGCAATTGTTTAGCGCATTAAATCCTACAAAAACATATTTTTTGTGTGATAAATCAATTTTATCATTTCCTTTAATTTTATCCGCAACTGCTCTGTAAATCATTCCTTCATACGCAATACTAAGCTCATTTAACTTTTTATTGAATTCTTTATAAATCTCAAGTAGAATATTCCAAATGCTAATGAAATCATCCTGATGATTAGATTGTTTTTCGAGATTGAAACTTTGCCAAAACTTCTTTATCGCCTTAATCTGTTCATCCGACAAATAATTAAATTGATCTTGAATTGATTTTAGTGATTTCAGATTCTTAAATAAATCTTCCGGATTTATAAGATATTTATCAATATCATCGAAATCGTTAAGCATCATTTCGCCCCAGAAATAGAAATCGTCAAAGCTTTCTTCCGACTTTTTAATAGGTTTATAAATTCGATATAATTCAAATAAAAGTTTAATATTATCGGCAGTTGTTAAACCCGAAATTTCTTGCATTAATTCATTAATGGTAGTAGTTTTTGGCGACCATATTGGTTTGTTAGTCAGCTCCGAAAGGTATTTCTTAAAATATAAACTTGCTCTACGATTAGGAAAAACAATACATAGGTCTGAAATTTTATCTTTGTACTTTTTATAGAGGTCAGTTGCTATGTATTTAAGAAATGAGTTCATTTTACAAGTTTGAATAAGAATAAAGATAAAAGTAAAAAGATAAAAGTTTAAAAAATTAAAGATTAAGGATTATTTTTTTGAACTTGATTTTGTAACAATTGAACCTAATATCTTTTTTAATTCTGGATTCATTTATTAAGCATTCTAATTCATTATTATCATAAGCCTTTTCAATTGTAGCTTTAATTAATCTTAACCAATAATTTGATTCTCTCATTTCTCTTAAAGAGATTCTTACTTTATTTGTAAAGTCAGCCCTAGATGAGCCAGCTTGTGCTTCTTCATAGTTTGCTCCTGAAGATGAAGAACTTTTTGTAAGTTGGTATCTATATATTTTTACTTCAGGCGAATCTGATAATGTTTTTAGAAATTTAATTGTTCTTACTGCAAATTTAAAAAGCCGTTGAGTTAATTCGTTTTCAGCCATTATTGTATGTTTATATATTTGTTTTACTTCTAATTTTTATCTTTTTACTTTGGTCTTTTGTCTTTTTACTTTATCCTTTTATCTTGATATAGTCTTCCTTGCCACGTATCCAACTCTTCCAGTCGTTTTTCAAATTTATTTAATATCTGATCATTTCGAATTAATCCCCAACCCGGGCCTGCTAAAAAGCGCGGAGGCACCTCTCCGGCAAATCGCTCAACCACAAATTTAGGATTTAATCGTTCCAAGTATTGAATAAAAAACTCAATATATTCAGGTAATTCATAAAAATTGAAATTCTCAGGATTTTCTTTATATTCTTTTTCCATTGCTGTGTTTTTAATAATCTGTAACTGATGAAATTTAACAGTATCTAGAGGGAGAGAGGAGATTGTTTTTGCCTCGTTTAGAAGGTATTCTTTTGATTCCCCAGGTAATCCGAAAATGAAATGCGCTCCTGTTTTTAATCCATATTGCTTGGTCTTTTCCAAAGCTTCAACTGCTTCTTCGAAAGTATGACCACGATTAATACGTTTCAAGGTATCATTATTGCACGATTCAATTCCATATTCCAAAATGATATAATATTTCTCAGAAAGTTTTTGAAAATACTCTAGTTTTTCATCATCAATACAATCTGGACGTGTGCCAATAACCAGACCTACAATGCCTTCCATTTGTAGCGCTTCGTCGTATATCTTTTTTAGTTCTTTGAGAGGTTTATAGGTGTTCGAATATGCCTGGAAATATGCTAAGAATTTATTTGCTCGTCGGTATCGTTTTTCATGAAATTCAATTCCTTCGTTAATTTGCTGACTTACCGATTTTTCGGGAGTACAATATGAAGGATTAAAAGCATCATTATTGCAATAGGTACATCCACCGGTTCCTTTTGATCCATCACGATTCGGACAAGTAAATCCCGCATCAATTGTAACTTTTTGTACACGCTCGCCAAACGTACGTTTAAAGTATTCGCTGTATGAATTAAATCGTCTGTTATGATCCCAAGGGTAGTCTGTCATTATTCTTCGTTGCTGTTAAATAGTTTTGTTTCTATTTTTTTGTTTCGTCCCTTTTTGAAATTAGCTTCATGCTTTTTGCTACTTGCTACAAGTTTAAAATCAGAATACTTGTAGCATGTAACTTTTGACTTGAAGCTGTTTTATTCGATCTTTCGAATAAAATTCAAATCCACATACCAAAGAAACCCTTCAACTACTTTATCTTCCATTTCCTTCAATATCTTCATATACGCTTTTACCTGTTTGTGGTGCTTTTCTTCTTCTTGTTCCCCAAATTTATAATCAATCACAATTGTTTTTTCATTATTACTGATTACTCTATCGGGGCGTGATGTTTTACCGTTTGTTAAAATGATCTCAGCTTCGTTTCTTACTATCCAGTCAATACTGTACCAACTTTTTATTTGTTTATTCTTAAATATATCTTCAATCCTAGTTTTAATTTCAAGTTTTTCGTTTGGAGATATTTTGCCTTCAAAAATTAATTTGTCAATTGCTTTTGGAATATCTTTTTCAGTATTAATATTTTCAAATACCTCATGCATAACCTTTCCGTGATTTACTTTCTCGAAAGGAGCGCTATCATGTCCGGTAAAGAAAGAATTATCGTGCAATTTTAAGCGGAGTTTATTCTTAATATCAAATGATTCAAACTGATGTAATTCAAATTCATCGGGCAAATTTCTCTTGCTTTCTTTTACCTGTTTTAACTTACCTAATTCAAGAGTTTTGGTTTGATCATCCCAATAATTGGAAAGTTCAATTAGTGATTTGTTCGTTGGGAATTTTTTATAGTTTTCGTAAGTATGATGGAGTAGTTCTCCTATATTTTTAAGCGAATTTGTTTTTTCCTTAATCGGAGTAAAAGTAAAAAGGTTCTCTACGGCACGCGTAAATGCAACATACAATAAATTCAAATTGTCAATATAAGCATGTAGCTTCTCTTTTTGATATTCATTCTTAAACACAGTATTTGCTAAGTTTTTAGAATATTTTATTGGAATCAAATCTAATTTATTAAATGGTTCTACATTTGTATTACACCACAAAATGTTAGTTTGGTTTGATTTATGATCAATCTCCCAATTGCAAAAAGGTATAATCACATTTTTAAACTCAAGTCCTTTTGAACTATGAATAGTTATTATCCGAATTGCATCTTGATTTTCCGAAACTGATAAGGTTTTTTTATTTCCGGTTTCTTCCCACCAATTAATAAAAGTATGAATGTCGGAGGCTGATTTTTTACTGAAATCAAGCACTAAGTCTAAAAATGCATTTAAATAGGGGAGTTCGGTTTTTATTTTGTTAAGTCCAAATAATCGAATAATACGATCTATTAATTCATAAATAGGAAGTTGTTTTATTTGATCAATTGATTCAATAAATTCTTTTGGAAATATTTTTTTTAACTGAGTTTCCTGTTCTTCTTTGCAATGATTTCGTAAGAGCTCATGAAGATTAAGTTTCGATAATTCCTTAGAATTTATATAAGAATTATATTCGTGAGCAATAAATGATAAGTTTATTTTATCATCGGGATTAAGTGTATATTCCAAAATGGATAAAATAAACTGAACCAACGATGAACTAGCTAGAAACAGTGAATCGTTTGAAATAAAATCAAACTTGTAATTTGATGTAGTTTGATTTTTAAACTCGATAAGCGTATTTGCAATATCCTGTCCTTCTTTTCCAGATCTTACTAGAATTGCAATATCATTTAAGTGATGTCCTTTTTCCTGTAAATTTTCTAATATTTTTGGCAATCTCAATTTTACCTCATCTTTCCATGAATCATAATCTTTTTCCGATAAAAAAGTATGATTTACATATCCCCCCTCTTTATTCATTTTTGAAGGAATGTTTTGGAAAACATCTTTGTATGCATCTGATATTGTGGTGCCATAAGGATTTAAGGATTCATCGGATTCAGCAAAATTTTCATTAAAATTTTGCTGAATAATTTGTGAAGAATAGCAAAAAACAGCATTGTTATAATCGATAATATTTTTTTTACTTCTCCAGTTTGTACTCAAGGATTCTGTTTCCGGATTGAATTGTGCAAATTCAGTTTGAATTTTATCCGAAAGGATTTTCCAATCTCCGTTTCGCCAACGATAAATCGATTGTTTAATATCTCCAACAACCAAATTCTTATTCCCTTGTGCCAAGCTGTTACCAATCAAAGGCTTAAGATTAGACCATTGTGTTTTTGATGTATCCTGAAATTCATCAATCATAAAATGTCTGTAAATGCTTCCTGCTTTTTCGTAAATAAAAGGAGCATCGTTTTCGTCAATTATGATTTGGAGAAGTTTTGCAGCATCAGAAATAAGGAACATATTTTGTTCTTCGCAATATTGGTGCAGCTTTACCGAAATATCAGTCAGAATACCCAGTGTATGTACGAATTTTAGAATTTCAACCGAAGAATTGTAGTTAATGTTATTTTTTTGATAAAAATCGACAGCTTCAACAAGCAAATCAAATAAACCATTATTTAACGTTGATTGAATGATCTCTTTCTTAGGACTCTTTTGAGTAAACCATTCATCAATGCTTTCAGCTCCTTTTAATGTTCTGACTTTTGGCTCAAAATCTTTATTATTAATGATTTTATTAAAATAGTTAGGAACACTGGACTTTCCCCATTTAAAATCATCAATTTCTAATCCCGTATTTTGAATTAAACTAAGTGCTTTTTTCGCAAGATCATTTAAGTTATTTTCAAATTTAGACTTGATCTGCTTTAACTCTTTTATATAATATTTTAGTAAATCTTTATTACTCATTTTATTAATGAGATCTTCATCGAAAGTTTTATAGCTTTCCTTAAAAATTTCTTGAGACAGTTTCAGAATATCATCTTTAAAATCCCACTTACTGCCTTGTTCAATGCTATCGGATGCTAAATCTGACAACCAATTACGCAGGTCGCTATTCTTATCTAAGTCTAAAAGTAATTCATCAACAACTTTAGATAAAACTTCGTTTTGATTTAATTCGATGGAATAGCCAGGCTGTATGCCAATCTCACGAGTAAATGATCTAATAATTTTCTGAAAAAACTTATCGATGGTACTTACCGAAAACTTGGAAAAATCATGAAGAAGAAAAGATAAAATCTTACTTGCTTTGAGTTTTATTTCTGATTCGGATAAATTAAATTCAGTTTTTAGCCCAAACATATAATCCGATTCAATTCCTTTTGCTAATTTGTTTAGTTCACTAAGAATCCTGTTTTTCATCTCGGCAGTTGCTTTATTAGTAAAAGTAACAGCCAAAATTCGACGATAATTTTCAGGATATTTAATTAATAGATGCAAATACTCTTCAGTAAGTTTAAATGTTTTACCAGAACCTGCAGAAGCTTTATATATAGTTAATTGAGACATTTTTTTCATGCTTATTGTAGTATAAAAGTAATTAATTTTCAATGTTATCAAGTTATGCAATTAGATATTTTAATTAATAAGTTATAGGCTTCTCGCCGCAAGCTTCATGGAAAAGCATGTAGCATGCAGCAGTAAGCATTAATATAAAAATTCAGATTAGAGCATATATTAAACTTGTGAGAATTATAATATCTAAAAAAATAATAACTTTGCACCTGATTTTGAAACTGAGCGAATTATGAAAGGAAAAGTAGTTATTGGAATGTCGGGTGGGGTGGATTCAAGTGTTGCTGCATATCTATTAAAACAACAAGGATATGAGGTGATTGGCTTGTTTATGAAAAATTGGGACGATTCATCAGTTACTTTAACTAGCAATTGTACTTGGGAGGATGATTTACTTTTTGCAGATATGGTTTCCAAGAAGTTGGATATTCCTTTACATACTGTGGATTTAAGTGATTATTATAGAAAGAGGGTAGTAGAATATATGTTTTCCGAATACGAACGTGGGAGAACTCCGAATCCAGATGTATTGTGTAATCGTGAAATTAAATTTGATGTATTTATTGATGAATGTTTAAAGCTTGGAGCAGAACATGTAGCTACTGGTCATTATTGCCGACAAGAAAGCGTAGAAATTGAAGGTAAAAAAATTTATAGATTATTAGCGGGAGCTGATCCAAATAAAGATCAGAGTTACTTTTTATGTCAGTTAAGTCAAAAGCAAATATCAAGGGCATTATTTCCGATCGGAAACATTTTAAAACCGGAGGTTCGCAGAATAGCAGACGAACAAGGTTTAGCAACTGCAACACGTAAAGATTCCCAGGGAATTTGTTTTGTTGGTAAGGTTGATCTTCCTACATTTTTACAACAAAAACTAAAAGCACAAAAGGGCGATATAATTGAAATTCCAGAATCGTATTACGAAAATTTAAATATTTCGGATGAATTAAGTAATCTCTCAAAAGCCTATCAATATGAGCGTGAGGACGGAAAAGTTATGGCCGAACATCGTGGAGCACATTTTTATACCATCGGTCAACGTAAAGGTTTAAATATAGGTGGTACAGGAAAACCTATGTATGTAATAGCAATTGATGTAGTAGAAAATGTTGTGTATGTTGGTAGGGGAGATGAACATCCCGGATTATACAGAAAAGCATTATTTATTTCTAATGAAGAAATGCATTGGGTAAGACCTGATCTTAAATTGCAGCTAGATGATTCAAGAGATTATTTGGTTAGAATCAGATATCGTCAGCCATTACAAAATGGCACTTTAATTTCAAAGTCTGAAGGTTTTTATATAAAATTCGATGTTCCACAACGAGGTATTGCACCAGGTCAGTTTGCGGCTTGGTACGATAAGGATGAGTTGATAGGATCGGGGGTTATTGCTTAATAAATCTTTATTTTAAAATATTGGATTTATTCGGCAACATTAATCAGCTCCAGCTTCTTATGTAATTCGGGAATTGCCATAACTGCAGCACTACCATACCACGAATGCAACTCCATAATTAAACTTCCTTTTTGAATAGCGGGATCTGTTTCTGTTAGTTTTTGAGCTTCTTCAATAGTTCGAACATTAAAAATATAAATGCCGCGTAAATCTCCGTCATCTAAAAAAGGTCCTGCGAGAACCAATTTGCCTTCTTCAGCTAGTTGATTAATGTTTTCTAAATGTGCTTTTTGAAGTTGGGCTGCTTCCAGTGAATCCTGACCACGATTTGGACCACGTTTTAAAAAAGCAATAACATACTTTCTCATTCCATATTGATCGGCTCCGTATTTTTTGACTAATAAAGAATCGTAAGCAACATCATCATTTGATTCATGTATTACTACTTCTGAATTTTCAGAGTTACATGAAAAAAAGAAAACAATAATTAGTAATATTAAATTAAGTTTTTTCATAGTTTGTAGTTTTAACAAAAAGAAGTTTTACGTTTCACACCGATTCGATTCATATTTTCAACTTTTTTTATATAATTAGTTGCTAATGGAACTTTACAAGATGTGCCACCCATTTCTACATTTACTTTACCAATTTTTTTTGCAATAAGTTTTGACTTATCATGTAAGGGTTGGAAATAAGTTCCCACTGATATAACAAAGCCATTCATTGTGTATTTAACTCTGTTTTTAGAATTGTGGATATTATTTGAAACGAAATTAAGGAGATCTTCAATTTTAGTAATACTAATTTCTTCATCTTTTTTTAAAGCAAGTAACGAAGACAAAGTAGCCCAGCCAGATGATGCAATATTTTCTTTTTCAGATTTTATCCACTCTTCTGAGAGTTCCCAGGCAAAATTACTTTCTGCCGTTGCCCATGTTACTGGGTATTCACTTAACATATACCAATTTGCATTTTCTACCCAATTTTGTAGCTGGGCTTTTGTCATTTTCTTTGGCTCAGAAATTAAGCCAGCGAGATACATGGCATCTGAATTTCCAGTATCAAATAATTCTAAAGCCAATTCATGGTTCTTTCCTGCTTGCCGGCAGGCATGGTTTATTTTTTTTTGAATCTTTTTAAGATCTTGAACTTTTACACCATAAATAGGTTCTTGTGCGCCATGTCGCATAAAAATCTTTTTGGTTTGTTCGTTGCCAAATTCTTTAAGTTGACCGAGTATTTCTTGTGTTGTCATTAATATTTTTTAATAAACAAAAAAAACATGATACAAGTTTAAATTAAATATAAAAAACAAACAAACTTAAACAGAATGATGATAATAAATTAACTATCAATAATATAATTCGTTGATTGTTATACTTAACTGCAAAAAGTAAAAATTCTTTCAAATGCTTTTTCACCTAGCGATTCAATTTTTAAGTAAAAATTTATTGAGAATATATTAATAATTATTTGGATTATGCACATATGTTCATTAAATTTGTACCGAGATTATTTTAATAATATATTATGTCACGACCAGAAAATAATAGAATTGTACATGAACCTCCGGTTTTCACTGATTTTAAACCAGTAGGAGTAAGAGGTGTTTCCCTGGAACAGGTGGTTATGAGCTTAGATGAATATGAAGCTTTTAGATTAGCCGATCATATTGGCCTTTCTCACGAGGAAGCTTCTGAAGAAATGGAGATTTCGCGTTCTACATTTACCAGGTTAATAGAAAAAGCACGTGCAAAATTAGCCGAATTTATTATTAATGGTAAAATATTAAATATTGATGGTGGCAATATTCATTTTCGTAAAAATATTATTCGTTGTCAAAGTTGTGGACAAATGTTCAGAATGAAATTTAATGAAACTATTGACGAGTGTCCTGCTTGTCATTCAAAAAACATTTTGAATCTAGCAGGAGGTTTTGGTCATGGTAAATGTTGTAATCATAAAAATAAAGGAGGTAATTATGCCAAGAAATGACAAATCAGGACCTGCGGGTTTAGGTCCATTAACTGGCCGACGTTTGGGAAATTGCGCCGGAAATACAAATCTGGAATCAAATAGTCTTTTCGGATTTGGAAGAGGAATGAGAAACGGAAACGGAAGAGGCTTTGGAAGAAATTCTGCTTATTCGGTTAATCAAAATTTTTCTACTAAAGAAGCAATTGAATCTGAAATGAATGTGCTTAAAGAACAATTGTCGAATTTAGGAAAAAAACTTGAAAATCTAAGTTGATCCATAGTTTGTAAATAAGACCATAAGTCTATAAATACGTGATTAATATATTTTGGTTTAGTTTGTATGTTTTTATAACTAATGGTCTTATTTCATTGCTAATTTAAAAATATTAAAAATAAATAAAATGAAAAATTTAAGCAAAGGTCAAGGTCTGGGACAGGGTAGTGGAAAAGGATTAGATCGCGGAGGCGGAAGAGGTCGTAATAGTGGCGGAGGTTTTGGTGTAGGTGGCGATTGTGTTTGTGCTAAATGTGGTGAGAAAGTTTCTCATCAACAAGGAGTGAAATGTACAACATTTAAATGTCCTGAGTGTGGACATACAATGATTAGAGAAGAATTATTAAACAAATAAAATTTATAAGTAGAAAATGAAATTTAAAATAAAAAGTGAATTGTGTCGTGGCTGTGGAGTATGCGAGGCTGTATGTCCAAATGTATATCAAATGGATAGTAGTAGGGTAGCTAAAGTAGTGACAGAATCTGTTTCAGTAGATTTAATAGAATGCGCAATGCATGGAGAAGAAGTATGTCCTGTGAGAGCCATAATACATAATTAATTAAGAAATAATTACTAAAAAATAGAGAATTATGAAAATGAAATTTGCTATACCTGCTTTAGGTAATCAGCTAACAGCACATTTTGGCCATTGTGAAAAATTTGCAATTGTTAATGTCCTGGATAATAAAGTTATAAACGAAGAATTTGTAACTCCTCCTGTGCATCAACCAGGTGTTTATCCAAAATTTCTAGCTGATATGGGAGTACACGTAATTATAGCAGGCGGAATGGGACAAAAAGCACAAGATCTGTTTGCACAGAATAATATTGAAGTTCATATGGGAGTTCAGGATGGTACTCCATCAGAATTAGTTGAGCACTATTTAAACGATCAATTACAAACAGGTCAAAATTTATGTGATCATTAACCTTAGAGGTTACAAAAAAATGAAAATAGCTATTGCAAGTGGAAAAGGTGGAACAGGTAAGACAACATTGTCAACAAACCTTACTGCCCTTTTTGCCGAAACAGAAAATGTGGTTTTAACTGATTTGGATGTAGAAGAACCAAATTCGGGCTTGTTTATTAATGGAATACTTATTAAGGAAGACATAATGTATAAGATGATTCCAAATTGGAATGAAAGTACTTGTTCATTGTGTGGTGCATGTCAGAAGAATTGTAATTTCCATGCTGTTATTCAATTAGGTCCTCAGATACTAGTGTTCCCCGAATTATGTCATAGTTGTTATGCTTGTTCTGAACTTTGTCCTACAGATTCTTTGCCTATGATAAAACAAAGAATGGGTCAGTTAAAACAATTTAAAAAAGATAAAATAACATTTGTAGAAAGCCGGTTGGATGTTGGACAAGAACAGGCTGTTCCTTTAATCGGGCAAACTATTGAATATATTGAGAAGAATTTTCCGTCAGATATTGTTAGAATATTTGATTCACCTCCAGGAACTTCATGTCCGGTAATCGAAGCAACTAAAGATGCTAATTTTATAATTTTAGTTACAGAACCAACTCCTTTTGGATTGCACGATATGAAACTAGCCGTAGAAACAATGAAAGAATTAAAAAAGGATTTTGGAGTAGTTGTTAACCGATATGGGATTGGTAATGATGAAGTTATTGATTATTGTAAAGAGAATAATATTCCAATTCTTGCAAAAATTCCTAATACTAGAAAAGTGGCTGAATTATATTCAAAAGGAGAATTAGTTTATACTGAATTGCCAGAAGTTAAATTGGAACTTCAGAAGATTAAGAACTATATTTTAAATTTAAAAATTAATAACTGAGATGAAGGAAATTGTTGTTATTTCCGGTAAAGGAGGAACAGGAAAAACATCTGTTACGGCTACTTTAGCAGTTTTGGCAGGGAATGATGCTATTGTTGCTGATTGTGACGTTGATGCAGCGGATATACATTTACTAATGAAACCAATAGTTGAAAAATCAGAGAATTTTTTTAGCGGTGTAGCTGCTAAAATAGATGAAGACAAATGTACTAACTGCGGAATATGTGCTGATGTTTGCCGTTTTAATGCTATTCCTGTGATAGATAATCAACATTCTATTAATTCTTTATATTGCGAAGGTTGTGGCTATTGTGAAAAAGTTTGCACGGTCGAAGCAATTACTATGAATGAAATGAATGTAGGCGACTGGTATATATCTAAAACAAAAATTGATAATACCTTGGTGCATGCAAAGCTTGGAATTGGAGCTGAAAACTCAGGGAAATTGGTTGCAAAGGTTAAGAATGAAGCAAAACGTTTAGCCGTAGAAAACAATAAAGATTACATTATTGTAGATGGATCTCCAGGAATAGGCTGTCCTGTTGTTTCATCCCTTTCAGGAGCAAATTTTGCAGTACTTGTTACAGAACCTTCATTATCGGGTTTGCACGATTTAAAACGAGTGTTTGAGTTAGTAAAAAAGTTTAATTTAAAAGCTGGTTGTATTATAAATAAATATGATATTAATAAAGAAGTAACAAACGAAATAATCCAATTTCTTGACAAAGAGTCAATTGAATATATAGCAAGTTTTCCATATGATGAAAATTTTACAAAAGCAATGACTTTTGGCAAAACAATAGTTGAATATGACACTGGTGAGTTAAAGGATTTGATGGTAAGCAGTTGGGAAAAGATTAAAGGATTGATAAAATCAAATTGAGAAAAGGAGACTTTTTAATAATTAAAAATGATACAAGATACAGGATACAGGATACATTGGCAGTAATCAATTGGCAGTGGGCAGATTGAAACTTTTAGCATGAAGCATGTAGTTAATAGCTAGCAGCTTGTCTTTAAATGAAATAAGATTGATAAAGTTTATAACATTAATTAGAAAAATAAATTATAAAAACTATATAAAAAATGAAAATAGCATTTACAACAAAAGGAGCTGAATGGGATTCAGAAATGGATCCACGATTTGGAAGAACTGAATTTATTTTGGTTTATGATGATGAAAAAGATGAGTTCACATCATTCGATAACAGAGAAATTGAAAATGAAGCTCATGGAGCAGGACCTAAAACATCACAAAAGTTATTTGAATTGGGTGCAAATGTATTAATTACAGGCAATGGTCCAGGTGGAAATGCTTCTGCAGTATTAGAAAAAGCAGGAATTAAAATTTATATTGGTGCAGGACAAATGTCTGTAAAAGATGCTTACGAAGCATATAAAAATAATAGTTTGAAAGAATTTTAGTAATCAGTGTATAGATAATTATATCAATAAGTAAAGAAAAATCTAAGCATATGAAGTTATTAATGATTTACATGAATCGATTTTCGTATAAACCCACAATAAAAACATTGGAATCGATGCCCGATTTTATTGAAGGAAAAGAATATGAGAACGTTCAGGCAGCATTTATTCAGATCGAAAAAGAAGATGAAGAAAAGGAAAGTGAAGTAAAAAAGAAATTACTGAAAAATTTAAAATGGATTGCAGGAAAAAATAATACGAAACATATTGTTTTACATTCGTTTGCACATTTATCAGAAAGTAAAGCTGAACCTGAATTTTCAAAAGCATTATTCGATAATATTGATGAACGCTTAACCGGTTCAGGATTTACTGTAGAACAAACTCCTTTCGGATATTTTCTGGATTTAAATGTTGAAGCACCAGGATTTTCATTAGCACGAGTATTTAAAGAATTTTGAAAATTATAGAAAATGGAAAGATTGTGTTCTGACTCAGGGGTAGAGTTGTCGGAATTTATTGCAAAAAATTACGACAAAGTAATTAACATTGCTTCCTTTGGTAAATATAATGGATTTGTTATTAAAGAATAATTTGATTTCACCTGTATAAATGTAAAATCCATAAAAATTGAATTTTGTATTTATATTAATACTTTTTGCATTTTTTAATACAATAGCTTCAATTTCTCCTGTTGCATTACCTTTTGTCATAAGATTACAATCAGTTGCTATTCCATAACTTTTTGTTTCCCAATCGCCAGAAAATTGGTCTTGCTCAAATTTCTTCAGAACTTTTGAGTATTGATTTTGATGTTCAATTTTAATCAAGAGAATTCCTTGAGGCTTACCTCGGGGTAAAGAGCTGAAAAGTTTGAAAAACGGCAGGTTTTTCATAAAATAAAACAAATATTCCGCTTGATACCTCTGAGTTTGCTCCGGGGTCATTCATTTTCGCCATTCAGAATCATTAATTTACGCGATACGCCTGGAAGTTTAGTAAATACAGATTCTTCGATTTCGACTGTTGCTGTGCTTATTCTGAACTGAAAATTTTGTTTTTTGTAATTAGCATCCTTAGGATATATTGCAAGTTGGGTTGTTATTCCTCCTGACCAGTTGTTTATTATTAAGTCTGAATTTTTGTAATGTTCTATAGTCATAATTTGTATATAAAAAACAGGCAAACTTTAAAAGAATGCCTGATAAAATGAGTATTAGGTTTTATTTTTTCAACTTATTCTTATTATAGGTATAATTCTTTATTAACATCCTCTTTTAAATCAAATAATTCATGACGTTTTTGATTTGATAAAAGAATAATAAATAAGTCATTTTCAGTATCAAATTGATTGTATGCAGCAAATGATGCTAAACCTCCGGAATGAGATACAATATTCTCATTTTTAGAATTTCCCATAATTAGATCAAAAACTGATACTGGACTATTTAACTTTAATTCCCAACCAAAACCATAACTATTTATTTCTCCATTATTTAATTCGCATGGTTCGAACATTTTATTTTTACTTTCTTCGGTAAGTATTGTATTTTCAGATAAAGCAATATCCCATAATAATAGATCATCAATAGTTGAGATAATTCCACCGTCAGCTGTTGTTATTAGATAATCATTAATATTTCCAGCTTTATCATATCCAATCGCTCTATCGTATTCTTTGCCATCATAAACAAAAGTGCTATTCATTCCTGTTGGCTTAAATATGTTCTCAGTTAAGAAATCATTATAAGTCATTACTGAAACTTGTTCAATTAATAATCCTAAAAAGAAATAATTTGAATTACAGTAATGATATTTAGAATTCACACTAAAATATAAGGTATCACAATTATTATGGAATTTTAAAATAGAATCTTTGTTACTCTCAATGTTGTTTTCTAAATAATTAAATATACCTGAGGTATGATTCATAAAGTTTTTTATTGGAATATCTTGCATTATTTTATTTACCTCTAAATAATTTCCAATTCTATCGTTAATATTTAATTTCCCTCTTTCTTGCAATATCATTATTGCCGTTGAAGTAAATTGTTTTGTTAATGATGCTATTGGGAAAAGAGTCGATGAACTAATTGTATCAATTGTTTCAATATCAGCATATCCAAATGATCCTTTGTAAATAATACTATCTTTATGTGCAATCACTATTGAGCCATTAAAGTGACCTCTGGCAGCATATTCTTCTACGGTTTTTTGAATCCGTTCGTTTACAGCTTGTTCTTCCGAACATGAGCTTAGAATTATAGCTAGAATAATTATGTTGAATATTTTTTTCATATTATATGTCTCCGGATTTTCAAGATTTTGATTTACTTTTCGTTTGTTTTAGCTAATGAAACTAATCCACCCATTGCACCAAGATTCATTGAATCTAATGCCGAACTCGGAACTATGACCATTGAACCTTTTTCTTTTAAACCTTCAAACAACATATTCATACCACGTAGATGCAAAGCAACAGGGTTATCGCGATACTGCTCACTTGCTTTAGCGAATTTTAACGCAATCTCTGTTTCAGCAGTTCCCAAAATAACTCTGGCTCTTCTTTCTCTTTCTGCCTGAGCTTCTTTGCTCATTGCATCAGCTAGTGCTGGAGGAATTATAATGTCTTTTATTCCTACAGTTTGGCAAGTAATTCCCCAAGGATTGGTATTGTTGTCAAGTATTTTTTGTAAGTCTTCAGCGATTTTGTCTCTTTCTTGTAAAAGCTCAGCCAATTCATGTTTGCCTATAATGTCTCTTAATCCTGTCTGAGCAATATACGATATAGCCTTTTCATATTCCTGAACTTCGAGTGCTGCTTTTTCAACATCCCAAACTGTCCAATATACAACAGCATCAACATTAACAGGAACTGTATCTTTTGTCAAAGTTTGTTCGGCCTTAAAATCCGTAACGCGAATCCGTTGGTCAATATAACTATCTATTCTGTCTATTATAGGAATTATAAGGAATAAACCAGGCCCTTTAAGACCATTATATTTCCCCATTCTTAATACAACCGCTTTTTCCCATTGATCAGCTATATTAATTGCACTTGAAATAAATATAGAAAGAGAATGGACGGTACTAAAATGGATATGCCAATTAATTCCAACAGGAACAATCCAATTGAAACAGTTAATAATGTTATTAAGACTGTTAAGGAGATTGGATTAAAAAAGTTCTTAGTAATTGTGTTCTTTTTCATAATCATTTTTGTTTTTGTTTTTGAAGTTCGTTAATAATGTCATTTATCGAAAACCCATAACTGAATGCTATGGTACAGTATTCATTACAGATGTCCTGTAATTTCTTATTCCTTTCTTTTTCTGATATCTGGATTTCAATTTTGTTAATAAATGTGCCGGTACCCTGCTGAGTTTCCAATACACTTTGAATTTCCAGTTCTTTATATGCTTTTGCAACTGTATTTAAATTTACTTTTAATTCAACAGCTAATGCACGAACGGTAGGTAATTGTTCTCCAATTTTAAGATTACCTATTGCAATCCCAAATTTAATTTGGTCGATGATTTGTCTGTAAAATGGAGATCCCGCTTTAGGATCGAGTTTAAAATTTATCATTGTCGTAATGTTATATTGTACTATAAGAATAGTACAAACATACAACTAATATTTGTATTTGCAAATTATTTAACATTATTTTTATATAAATGGTTTAAATACCTGTTAATTAGGATTAATCCTGTGATTCATAGAGTGTGTATTCTAATCTTTTTTAATATTGAAATATAAAATGTTCTATTCTCGTTAACCGTAAATAAATAAACAGGCAAGCTTTAAAGATGAAGCTTTAAAAGATTATCTTAATATCTCGGTAAATTTTTTATTTCATTATAATAACCTTCAACACCTATCTTTCTCATTTTAGTTTGGATAGATAACCATCGTTTTTCAAGATGTTCATCAAAACCATGTTTTGAACAAGGAAATTCGGAGCATTCGAAACAAAACTCAACAGTCTGATCTTTTGAACAATGTTTTACTTTACAGCTTAAAAAAAGTTTGCATTCATCTTTCCTACATCCATTACATTCAACATTCGAGAAATGATTAAGTATTTCTTTAAAATCAGAATATTTCTTAAAAATAAGTTCATCTAGCAATTCAACAAAACGTTTCGCGTAAATATCAAAATTGCCAAGATTTTCTTTCAACTCCAAACTTAATTGTTTTATTGCACCATTTTTAAATGCAAAACATTTTGAGCAATTTAATCCACAAGGACCTAAACTGTTTAAAATATTATTATGTTTCATTATAATTGACTTTGGACATGTTGTTTCGTAAATTTGTAGAACAACTTATCAAAAATACGTAAAGAAATCCTACAAAACTCTTCTTCGTTATAAGAATATTATAACGTAAATGAAAGTGTATATTTTTTCTGATTAATAAGATGTTATTATGCCAATAAAAAAAGTAAAAGATTACTTAAATAGTAACGATATTAAGTATGTTATTATTAGCCATTCTCCTGCTTATACTTCAATGGAAGTGGCTGCTTCTGCGCATGTGTGTGGTCATGATCTTGCTAAAACTGTTATGGTAAAGATCGATGGGAAAATGACAATGGTCGTATTACCTGCGTCATATAAAATTGATTTTGGGCTTTTAAAGGAGTTAACGGGAACCAATAATGTTGAGCTTGCCGAAGAAGATGAATTTAAGGTAATGTTTCCTAACTGCGAGGTAGGAGCTATGCCTCCATTTGGGAATTTATACAATATGGAGGTTTTTGTTTCTGAGACTTTAACTATGGATATAGAAATTGCTTTTGCTGCAGGCTTTCATAATGAATTAATTAAAATGACCTATAAAGATTTTAAAAACTTAGTAAATCCAATAGTCATGAAAATTTCAGTTCTAGCCTAAAGTGAATTTTTTTAATAATAATTTTAAGGAAGTAATTACGAATTTTACTTCCTTTTTTGATTGTTTATTAATTACTTTTTGTCTCTTCTAAATTGTAATCTTTCCTCTTTACTCATTTTCTCGGTTGCATACTGAATAATTAATCGGGCACAATCGTTTTTCCATTTCAATAGAAAATCTTCAGTTACTTTCCTGTTTCGCTTCCAACATTCACGCAAAAACCAACCTAATCCTTGGTGAACTTCGCGTTCCGGATCCATCATCAATGAATCGATGAAATTGAACATAGTCTTAAAGTCATCACTATGCTTTAAATATTTTATCATGGCAACAAGAACACATCTCCGTTGAAACTTATTTTCAGCGGTACGCCATTTCGATAAATCCTCAAGTTCTATGATTTCTTTTTTCCATAGAACAGGAAAAAAAAGCTGAACTATTCCATCAGTATGTGCCCAATTATTTATTCCAGGTGAGAACCATGTTTCAATTATTTCAAATGTTTTGTAATCTAACTCTTTATTAAATTCATTTAACAGATTAAATGCAAAAGAGGGGAGCTCGAATTTTTTTTCCGGAACAAGAAGTTTTGATACTTCATAAACAAGATCAATTGTGCACCAGCCCTGGTTCGCATATTCTTTAACTTTGCTCTGAATCAAGCCATTTGCCAGTCCATAGCCGTAAAATCCGTCTTTAAAATAACGCGAATACTTTTTTACAATTTCATCATCTGCATTCTGTATACAAAAGTTCTTAACGTCTTTATGTAGTTCTGCTGCTTTCATAATCTATTTTAATTTAGGTCAATAAAGTAATAAATATAAGGGTTATATAATGTTCTTGAAATTATTTAATCAAAAATATTGAAAAAAACTTGACATACGTATATAAAATTACGTTATTTGTACGAATAAGGTAATTTATTACAATAAACGTATACTTGGCGATGGAAAGTATAGATGATCAAAAATTAAGGGAAATTTTAATAGCAGCAAAAGAACTTTTTTGGAAACATGGTTTTAAGAGAGTTTCAATTGAGGAAGTGTGTCGTGAAGCAAATGTTAGCAAGATGACTTTTTATAAGCATTTTAAAAATAAAATAGAGCTCATAAAATATCTTCTAAATTTTATTTTTGATATCTCCGTTAAAAAATATCGTGAAATTATGGATAGCGATATCCCTTTCCCTGAAAAAGTAAAGAAAACATTAGATTTAAAAATGGAGCAAACTCAAGATATAAGTAACGAGTTTATGAACGACTATATGCGACATGCTGATCCGGAAATGATGGAGTTTTTAAATAGGTTAAAAACAAAAAATCTCACTATGATTGTTAACGATTATACTGAAGCACAAAAGAAAGGCGATATTAGAAGTGATATTAAACCTGAATTTATAATGTACTTTTTAAATCAAATGTTTGTGATGACCGAAGATGAAAATCTGGAAAGGATGTATCCTAATCCACAAGATTTGATTATGGAGTTTACTAATTTCTTTTTTTATGGCATATTGCCTCGTTAAAACAAAAGGAAAAACAATGCTGAATACAAAACTGATCATATTCTTTATATTGTTAATGTTAGCTAATTTGAAAATATCAGCTCAGTTTATGGATAAACAGGGACAGTTGATTAACAGAGTCACGATTAATCCTGAAAAGCCATTTGAAAGTCAGGTGGGGGTACAATATTTTCCTTCACTTTTATTTAATAAAGATTTAAATGATACTTATTCTTTTAATTGGGAGTTTACATTAAATATGTATTCAACACTTCTTTTGGCAGATGAATCCACTGATTTAGATGCAAAAATTAAACCTTATCGTGGCTGGGTTAGTTTTTCAGGTAATCAACTGGATTTACGTTTGGGTTTACATAAAATAAATTTTGGATCGGCTAGTCTGTTGCGTCCTTTAATGTGGTTCGA
Source organism: Bacteroidales bacterium (assembly GCA_027859205.1). Taxonomy (GTDB): domain Bacteria; phylum Bacteroidota; class Bacteroidia; order Bacteroidales; family UBA12077; genus UBA12077. The sequence continues at coordinate 37,385 of JAQIBH010000002.1, forward strand.
TAAAATTGATCCGCGCGACCCTTTACAAATGACCGACGGAGTTCATGCAATACTTGGAAGATACTATTTTTTGAATAATGCTAATATTTGGTTTTGGTTTTTATATGGAAATGATGATACAAAAGGTTGGGAAATTTTCCCGTCTGATATGGAAAAACCCGAAATCGGCGGGAGAATACAATTACCGTTCTTAACAGGCGAAATAGCCGGAACTTATCATTATCGTGAGGGAGTATTTGACGGAACTTTTGCCGATACATTATCGAATCGAACTGGTTTCTCAGAAAACAGATATGCAATTGACGGGAAATTCGATTTGGAAATCGGCCTTTGGTTCGAAGCTGCATTAATTCATCAAAATCTGGATTTTACAAAGCAACAATTTCAACGATTAATTAATGTAGGAGCAGATTATACCTTTGGAATTGGTAACGGATTAAATGTTATTGCCGAATATTTTACTTATCAGCAAGCAGAAAGTGTTTTTGGAAATGGCGACGGAATAGAATTTGGTGCAATGTCATTAAGTTATCCTTTAAACATAATAAATAACTTACAAGCAATTGTTTATTACGATTTTACAAATAATGATTTTTATCGATTTGTGAATTTTTCGTGGACATATGATAACTGGATAATTTATATCATGGGATTTTGGAATCCTGATAATTTTCAGATATATCAGAATGTTGGAGATGCAAATATTTTTGGTGGATATGGTGCCCAACTGATGCTTGTTTTTAACAACTAATAATGATTAAAAATGTAAAATGATATGTATTTGAACCATTTGAATTAAAAATATTTTTAACTATAAAACACGAATATATAAACTATGAACTTTTAACTCAGAACTATAAACTAATGTATATGGAACGAAATTCTTTAATTAGTATTAACAATCTTGTAAAGCGTTTTCCTGTTGGAAAAGGGGAGTTTACGGCTTTAAATGGTATAGACCTGACTTTCAATACTGGTGAGTTTACAGGAATTGTTGGACCTAGTGGATCGGGAAAAACTACATTGCTTAATATTATTGGCTCGCTAGATTCAGCTACTGAAGGAAAGGTTGTTGTAATGGAACAATCAACCGGTGATCTGACTACTAAAGGAGCAGCGAAACTTCGAAGAAAGCATTTGGGTTTTATTTTCCAAACCTATAATCTGCTTCCGGTTTATACTGTATATGAAAATGTTGAATTTCCATTGTTGTTACTTAATATGAATGGTTCAGATCGCAAAAAAGCTGTAATGGACGCTTTGAATTGGGTTGGATTAACCGATAAGATTAAATCGCGCCCGGCACAACTTTCCGGTGGAGAATGTCAAAGAGTTGCCATTGCGAGAGCAATGGTAAAAAAACCGGGGATTGTATTAGCTGATGAACCTACGGCAAATCTCGATGCAGCTAATTCTCATAATATACTAAAAATGATGCTGAAGCTTAATGAAGAGCTTAAAACGACTTTCATTTTTGCTACTCACGACGATAAGGTAATAAAATATCTTAAACGTAAAATAAGTCTTGAAGATGGAAAGGTTGTCCAGAATGAGTTTATTACTAAATAAAGGAGGCTTAAGTTATGATAGCAATTAAATTAGCTTATCGAAACCTGGTTGGTGCGGGATTACGAACATGGCTCAATGTAATAGTATTGGCATTTGTCCTGTTTATGATCATCTGGCACTATGGAATTCTTGATGGATGGAACGAACAGGCAAATAGAGATATGAAAGCCTGGGAGGTCGGAAATGGACAATACTGGCAAGAGAATTATGATCCTTATGATTTTTTTACTTTAGAAGAAAGTCATGCTAAAATTCCTGATGTGTTACAAAATGCTACTACAGATGGAATTATAACACCAATATTATTATCACAGGCATCGGTTTACCCCGATGGTAGAATTCAAAGTATGCTGCTTAAAGGAATTTATCCCGATCAAAAAGTTATTGCACTTCCAAGCTCTGAATTAAGCATCATATATGAAACCGTGCCTGCCGGCAGCCCGCCTGCCGGACGGACAGGGCAGGAAATACCTGTTATTATTGGTAAAAGAATGTCAAAAAACTGCAAATTGAATGTAGGGGATGTAACAACAATTAGATGGAGAGATGTGAATGGAACTTTTGACGCAATCGAAGTAGAAATTGTAAAAGTGTTTGATTGCAATGTTCCTTCAATTGATGCTGGTCAAATGTATATTCATATAAATACACTTCAGGAAATGATGCAAGCTCCTAACGAAGCTACTATGTTTGTTATTGGTGAAGATTACAAAATGAACGAAGAAGTCTCAGGATGGGTATATAAAGATTTAGATTTCTTAATGACAGAAATGAATGAGATGATGAAAATGAAAAAAGTGGGAGGCTCATTTCTGTACGTTATTCTTATGCTATTAGCAATGTTAGCAATTTTTGATACTCAGGTTTTGTCGATTTTTAGAAGACAAAAAGAAATTGGAACATACATTGCTATGGGAATGACTCGAACACAGGTTGTTAGTTTATTTACTGTTGAGGGAGCAATGCATGCTATTCTAGCAGTTATATTCATAGCAATTTTTGGAACACCATTACTTCTCTGGCTAATGTC
>JAQIBH010000007.1 GCA_027859205.1 Bacteroidales bacterium
GACACAAATTTAACTTTTTTTATTAATTAGTCAAATCGCAGATTTGGCGGAGCTTATTACTTGCAAGAAACTTAACATAAACGTCTGAAACCCTTATGTTTTATGATGCATTGTTATAAGCAGTTTATATTATTTCGCATTAGGAAAAAATAAAGGCAATGTAAATTTGAAATCACTTCCTTTTCCTTCTTCACTTTCAACCCAGATTTTACCGTTTAGTTTTTCCACGAATTCTTTACAAAGCATTAATCCTAAGCCAGAACCTTTTTCATTCGCAGTTCCTAGCGAGGTTACATTAGTGGATGTTTCGAAAAGTTTATAAATTGTTTCTTCGTTCATACCAACTCCATTGTCGGAAATAGAAATTTCAACTTTCTGCTGGTTTGTAGTAGTTAAAATATTTATATTTCCTCCTACGTTTGTAAATTTTATTGCATTCGAAATTAGATTTCGTAAAACAGTTTTTAAAATATTTTCATCAGTGTATAATTCGATTTCATTTGTTGGGGAATAATACAAAGAAATATTTTTAGCTTTTGCAAGTGATTTATTAAGTCCTATTATTTCAAGAATAACTTCTGACAAAATAATTTTTTCTGGTCTAAAACTAAGTTCTCCAGTTTGTGATTTTGCCCAATTTAATAAGTTGTCAAGTAAAATGAGTGTATTTTTGGCTAATGAATTTATTATATCAATATGTTTTTTAGATTTTGCATTGTCAGTATCATTTACATTCTTAATGAGTAGTTCAGAAAAACCAATTATGCTATTAAAAGGACTTCTAAGGTCATGTGAAATAATCTCAAAGAACTTATCCTTAGTCGCATTGGCACTTTCAGCCGCAGCTTTAGATTTTGTTAGTTCCTTCTCAATATTTTTTTGTTCGGTTATATTTGAATCAATAGAAGCTATGCCAAAAGGATTGTCTTCTTCATCAGTCAACAATGATAGAGTTATAAGAACAGGGATTTCGTTGCCATCCTTTTTTCTTCGCAAGCCCTCAACATCACGAATTAATTTACCTTCAATACAAAGTTTAATCAACTCATCCATTTTTTCATGGTTTCCATCTGGCACCAGTAGCTTAATCGATTTGTCAACTAATTCCTCTCTTGAAAAGCCATATACATTCACAGATTCATCGTTCATTTCCAGGATATTGCCATTCAAATCTTGTATAAAAGTTGGATTTGTTCCATCCAGAAATACCTTGGAGAGTTTTCTTATTTCATTTTCCGCCAACTTTCGTTCGACTATTTCTTGTTGAAGTCGCGCGTTAAGTTGCTCCCTTGTTGTTATTCCTACTTTCAACTCCACATTAAGCAATTCGTTACGAATACCTAATTCAAACGCACGCATACTAGAAGCATGCATCACTTTACCAGCGCGCAACAAGACCGCAATGAAGAATAAAGAAAGTAAACCCATGATATTGAAGAGAGTTCCCCCTTCAAAGAAAAACCGTAGTGATATTGGCAATGCAGTAAGGACTAGAAATGAAATATAAGATGGTGACCATGTATAGTACATGGCGACAGCTGCAGCGCTCAGAGGTAAAACAAATATTGGCCATACTAACTGAAATATAGAATATTCGGTTGGCCATAAGAATATAAAGGGGATTGCCCACGTCAAGCTGGAAACAATAACACCGATGACATGGAGGGTTGCCCATCGATCAATATCAGATGTTAATGTTGCTCTTCTTTGAAACGCAAATACAATGCCGCCTCTTGTTAAAGTGAGGAGAATTATTATTCCCGTCCACAAGGAAAGTTTCCATTGAGGAACAACCTGCCAAAAAACGACACAGGCAGTAAGTGAAACGATTAGAACACCAATCAGGCCAGTCTTGGTTTGCTCATAAAGCAGTTGAACCTGGGCATCACGTACTTTTTGATCGATATTGGTGAATTCTTTTGTAACTAATTTGTCCGTTACCCAATTATTCCTCATAATAATGTCACTTTTGTGAATACACGTCTTGTTTCTGGTTTTTTCATGTTGACTCTCTCTGTTAAGTAAAATAATTTAAAACACTCTTAACTCTACGTCCATTAAAATATAACTTTAAAACTATGAAAAGTACGTTATTAGAGGCTTGTAACTTGTCTTGTGAAATCATAGCAATAATTTTATTTTGTTTGCAATTTAAGAATAATTATAGTTAAGCAAAATGAAATTTTGAGTATTTTCAAGTATAGAATCATTTTGCAATAGTACCAAATTAGTATTTTTTATTAGGATGTGTTATAAGCAGTTTTTATTTATTTTCATTTTGAAATACTCAAAGGCAATGTGAATTTGAAATCAATTCCTTTTCATACTTCGCTTTTAACCCAGATTTTCCCGCCGTGTTTTTCCACAAATTCTTTGCAAAGGATTAATCCTAAGCCAGAACCTTTTTCGTTTTCCGTTCCACGGGAAGTTGTATTTGTAGATAAATCAAATAGCTTTTTAAGTGTTTCGTCATTCATTCCAACTCCATTATCTGAAATAGAAATTTTAATTTGTTTTTGTTCTGAAATTGCAGAAATATTAATATTTCCTCCTAGGTTCGTAAATTTTATTGCATTGGAAATAAGATTTCGTAAAATTGTCTTTAACATATTCTCATCAGCATAAACTTTAATTTCATCTGATTGATTCTGAATTAAAGATATATCTGTAAGTTTTGCAGTTGCGGTCTCGTATCTTTACACTTCTCGTCAAAGTTTTAGACGCTCTTCTCGTCTTGAAAGTGAACTTTCCAACGGTAACACCGCAAACTTTGTTAGTCAAAAAAGAAGATCTTTTCCTAATACTGTGTCCAATCCTCAAATAAATTTTCCCTTAGCTTATTTTGATCTTTGTCCCGAAAAAAAAACTAGTTTACAGGTAAATCTGAACCCCTATTAACTATAACGGGCTTTGCATATGCGACGTAAGGGATTTTGAGAAGTTTACTTGTCAAAATAGCTGTGAGCCAAATATGCGATTAGACACAAATTTAGCATTTTTTATTTACCCGTCAAATCGCAGATTTGGCGGAGCTTATTTCTTGCAAAAACTTACCAAAAACGTCTGAAACCCTTATGTTGTATGATGCAATGTTAGCAACCGTACTATTCTATGTAATAATTGTCAATTTGCTTAGGTTTCTTTTGTAATACTTTTCTATGCTTTCCACAAAGAACGAATTTATTTTGTTTTTTTGGTTAGCCAAATGCCTTTAGCAAACTGGGATGGATTGTAAGCTCTTACCGCAAATTGGGTCTAGCTGGGCTAGTGGGGTTTGCGGTATGTGCTTACAATAGGGTTAGCCTTTTTTTCCCGATGTGCCTGATAATTGCGGATTTATCCATCGATTTAATGGATTTTCTAAGCTTTGACCAAAAACTAAGCAAGGCAATTCATAGTCTTAATTTATTCATATCTGAGAGCAATAACTGGGTTTTTACGTGAAGTTTGCCATGCTTTCCAACCAACTGTTAATAATGCAATTATTAATACTAGTAACCCTGAGAAAATAAAGAGCCATAAGTTTACATCTGTTTTATATGCAAAATTTTCGAACCATTTATGAATTGCGAACCATGTAATAGGCGTAGCAATCGCTAAAGCTAATAAAACAGATTTAATGTAGGCACTGAAGAACATCTTAATTATTTCTACCGTTTGAGCACCGTTAACCTTACGAATACCTACTTCTTTTGTACGTCGATTCATCGACAATACAGTTAAAGTAAATAATCCTGAACATGATATTAATATGGTAAGTATAGAGAAAGCCTTCATTATTTTAGCAAGCTTTTGATCACTTTGATACAAAGCTAGAACTTGATTATTAACATACTTTATTTCTATAGGATAGTCTGGTACAAATTTATTCCATACAGTATTTATATCTTCTGATATTGATGAAATCTTAGGATCAAAGCGAATAATTATTTCGTTCAAATAAAAAGGATTAATCATATAAAAAACGGGACCTATTTCTGTGTGCATCGATTTGAAATTGTAATCTTCTACTATACCCACAATTGGACCTGTAAATCCCCACACTTCAAATTCTTTTCCTATTGGATCAGTAATTTCCATTTCTTTAATAGCACACTGATTGAGAATATATGCACATTTTCGACTGTCCCAATTTAATTCATCATTCGTAAAATCTCGACTAAAACTACGACCTTCAACAATTTCCACTCCTAAAGTTTTAAAATAATCATATGAAATAGATTCCCAATTCATGTACAATTTCTTACCTTCTTTCTTGCCAATCCAGTTAACATCATCTGCATAAGCATTTACTGATGATGGTGAAGAAAAGGAAAGACTTACATTTTTTATATTGGGATATTTTTTCAATTCACCTGCAAATAATGTAAAATTTTCGTTATAAATTCCTTTTCCAATGTGCATATTTAAAGGGATTGTAATAAGCTCATCTTTTGCAAATCCGGTATCCTTATTTACCATATAGTTTGTCTGCTTATGCATTAATAAGGTGAAAGATATCAGAGCGATACACAGCGTGAGCTGCCCAATAACCAGAATATTAATCAATAAGATTTTATCAGTTTTATGATTAGCTAAGGGACTAAACAAGTTAACAGGCTTTTGTGATGATAAAATAAGTGATGGATAAATACCTGCTAAAAGTGTAACTGAAATAATAATTACTATTAATCCTAAAATAAATTTAAAATCAAAAATTTCAACATTAGGTGCAAATGAGAGATTTGATACTAGGTAGTTATCATAAAAGACATATAATAAAATGGCAGTTAAAACACTAAATAGCATTAAAATCAATATTTCTATTAGATAATCAAAAAACAGTAATATTCTTGAAGCTCCAAATACTTTTTTAATACCAATTTCGGTGGTGCGTTGTTCGGCAGTTCCAATATAAAGGAATAAAAAATTAGTTATAGAAACACATAGAATCAATAAAGCAACTATTAGTAAAATATATAAATATTTTACATTGACTTGTGACTTAGATTCCCAATCTAATTTTTTATTTACATGTATATTACTTAATGCTTGAAATAAAAGTTCGGTTTTACTTTCACTAATGTATTTAGATATGAAATTTCGGGCTTTAACAGATAAAGATTCTATTACATAATTATTTGTAAGAAGAACAAATGTGTGTATTTCACTTTCATGTTTCCAACTTGGTTCTATCCATATTTGTGTAAGCTTTGATATTTTTGCTAAAGGTAATATTAGTTCACCCTTAAAGTTTGAATTATCAATAAAGTTTTGGAATATTCCAGTTACTGTAAAAACTTCTTCACCAATCTTCATATTTTCACCAAGCGGATTATCCTTGCCAAAATATATACAGGCGGCACTCTCCGAAATAACTATGGAATTTGGAGAACTTAGGCATTCTTTGACATTCCCTTTGATTAAGGGGAAGGAAAAGAATTCGAAAAATTCAGGGTCGGCAAATATTACAGAGTTCTCATTGAATTTATTTTTTTCTGTAGAACAAGCCATATATCCATTAAAAAAACTAACCCTAACGGCATCTTCTACTTCAGGAAAATCTGATTTCAACGACTTCGCCAGTGGAGCATATGTATAAGCCTGTTCCATTTCATCATTTTTTTGAATAAGTCGATATATCCTATCACTGTTAGGATTTCCGTTATCATAGTTAAATTCTTGAAAGATATATCCTAATATTATCCCTGTAGAAACTAGCCCCAAAGCCATGCTTACAATATTTATAATTGTAATTCTAGAGTTTTTTCTTAATGATCTAAATATTGTTTTTACTTTTTTCATTTGATTTCTGAGTTTAAATTATTGCACACAAAACTAGTAGTTGATTGATTTCCAATACTAAATTATTATTAATGAATATTTATTCTATGAAATTTGATAATTTCCTATTAGTCCTGCATTTTAGCCTTTAGGATAAAATCTAAAAAAATCCAGATTATAATCGACAATAGGTAAATGAATATTGCATAAAGCAGAGGAACCATAGACGTTTTTATAGCTTGAAATACAATTCTGACATTAATATCACCAGCTTCTTCAATAGCAGAAAAAATCGAATATAAACCTATTAATTGATCTAATACTCCAATTACAAGAGCAAAAAGACCGATCGATTTTAAATATTTAATCTTATCCCTTGATTTATGAAATGATTCCCTTTGATTTTTAATAATCGGGAGACTATGATAAATACACCAAGCTATCAATATTATTAATATTAATGTCAGAATACTGATAGTAAAAATGCCGTTACTGAATAATGGTCCACCGCTACTTAATAATGTTTTCATAATTATAAAATTAATATATTACAACTCAAAGTAACAGTATTAGTTAGTTACAATCAAGGTCGTTTCCAGTTGAAATAACGTCATTTACCTATTTAGTTTTGTGATTATCATAAATATTAGCATATTTGATAACAAAGAATATATAAATTGAATAAATCAAGCTAAAATTAGCTATGAAAGTAATAAAAGTAAACAATCCATACTACCATATCGTATACTGGATATTTATAATATGTATTTTGATGTTTGTTTTTGGTAGATCTTGGGGTAATAAAATGGCTGCCTTCTATTTTATTAGTCTTTTACTTCCAGTAATTATGGCTACATCATATTTTTTCAACTATTATCTAGTACCCAAATTTCTATTGCAAAAAAAATATTTTCAATTTGGATTATACTTAACCTATACTGTTGTATTCTCATTATTTTTTGAGATGATCGTCTTAACATTTACTTTTACATATGTTCTTAATTTTCATTTAAGCAAATTCAACCCCAATGCTTCTGACACCTTATTATTAGCAGTAATAATGTATCTGATTGTTTTTTCAGGATCGTTTATATTAATGGTTAAACAATTGAATGAAAACAATCGTGAAATTCAAGATTTAAAAGAAAATAAGGAGAAAATGAAAAGGTCTTTTATTCAAGTTATTTCACAAAGAAAGCTGGTAAGAATTTTTCATAACGATATTACTTATATAGAAAGCAACTCGGATTGTATAAAAGTTTATTCCAATGTTCAGGAAATTATAAGTAAGGAAAAGATTTCAAATATTGAAAAAAAACTACCAGATACATTCTTGCGGATACACCGATCATTTATTGTTAATAAAGATAAAATATCAAGATTTGATTACAATACTGTTGAAATAAACGGTATCGAATTAAACATCGGAAGAACTTATAAAAAAGGGGTGATGGATGAATTAAAGTCATAATATTTTAGATTGTATTTTATTCGGAAGATTTGGCTCTTTTACAATCAGAAGCGTCAACTTGTGGGTTGGGGTTTGTAAATGTGCCAAATGTGGGCTGGATTTTTTTTTGAGGGTTGGGAAAACAAAATAAATTGATTCAGTTTGGTAGTTTCGTTTCAAAGAAATTTTTTAAAAGTCGTATGGTTGCTAACGGTCTTTGGGTATGAAGCTGTGCGGGATTGCCGCGCGGGTTCAGTGTCACCCGTTGACCTGAAACAAATATAGCAATAATTGTCAAACCACTACTAAAACCCGCATGCTTTATGACCCAATGTTACAAATTGTGCGATTAGAATTACTTTCCTTGTCTAGTTGATAGTTAAGTTACCCATGAAATACCAAAACATTTTTTTGAGGAGGGAAATACTAATTGCCGGATACGGCAAAATAGGGTTGGTTACAAACTTTTTGGTAAGCCGTTGGCTATGTGTGGGTTTGCGCAGGCTTATCAATATGTTTGTATTAAGATTTTGGCAATTGCTTTCTTCCAAATATTCATATGTTTTTTGTTACGTAACACAATATGTTGTAACTTGTAAGAAATGTTGATGTTAACAGTAGAATAATATGTTATGTGTAAAAGAGAATTATGATTAATGATAAAAAAAATATATAAACAATTGTTGTTACACAGCCAAAAAAGAGGGATAACAAAAATAGAATATACACACACGTTGGTGGTCATGTTAAAGAAGAACTGGAGTAATAAACAATGTCAGTGATTGAGGAGCGATTAATTTAGAAAAAGGATTGTTATGAAAAATAACAGAAAATATTTATTAGCAGGATTTTTATTAATCTCCATAGGGGTGGCTTTTGCACAAGATCAAGAAAGATCTCCTCTAAATGATTATCAAAAGGCACAATATTTTTTAAATCCTAATCAAAGTAAGATATATGAAGCGTTTATTGATCCTAATTGGGTAGGTATAGATGATATATTCTGGTATGAAAAAAAAGGTATTAATATCAAAGAGTATCTACTTGTTAATCTTGATCTAAAGGAAAAACGACCTTTGTTTGATCGCGACAGATTAGCTCATGAACTTTCCGAGTTTTCGAATGATACAGTTGATGCGAATAACTTGCCATTACAAAAATTAGAGTATGATCACTTCAAAAAGAAAATCAAATTTAATTTTAAAAATAAGCTTTTAATATTTGATATTAAAAATAATACTTTGGATTCATTAACTAAACAATTTGTGCCTTTGTATTCCGAATGTCTTTCACCTGATGGAAAAATTATTGCATTTGTAAAAAACTATAATCTTTTTATTAAGGAGCTTGCTTCTGATAATGAGATACAAATAACATTTGATGGAGAAAAACACTTTTCCTATGCTACAACAACAGAAAGTAACCTTAGCTACGTTACAAATATTCGAAGGAAACGGCCAGTTTCACCTGTTTTAGAATGGTCTCCAGACTCAAAGAAAATTCTCACCTATCAATTAGATGAAAGAAGGGTCAGCTCTACTCACTTGTTACAAATGATTGATACAGATGAGTCTTTGCGACCAATTTTATATACATATAAATATCCAGTACCAGGCGACTCAATTATTCCGCTTGCATACCCTATTGTCATTGATATTGAAAAAAAAACACTGACGAAACTCGACATTCCTCCAATGAATGCCACTTATGTAGGTCCTATTCATAGTGAATATAAGCGTATCTGGTGGAGTAAATCAGGAAAAACGATTGAAGCATTGTGGCAAGATCGCTGCTTGAGCGAAATTCAATATTTTTTAATTGACCCAACTAACGGTAGTTCAGACGTATTGATTAGCGAATCGGGAAGTAGCCTTGTATCTTCTAATGTAGATATATTCGTGAAGCCAAATGTTAGATATTTTAATTCAGGAGAGTTTATCTGGTTTTCCGAAAGGAGTGGGTTCGGGCATATTTATCTCTATGGCAAAGACAAACAGCTTAAGAATGCCATAACATCCGGAGAATATGTTGTAAGGGATATAGTGTGGGTTGATGAGAAAAATAGGCAAGTGTATTTTACAGCTACAGGAAAAGAAGAAAATGTAGATCCATACTTTTTTCATTTTTATAAGGTTGATTTTAAAGGAGATAATATAAAATTACTTACTCCAGAAAATTCAGATCAACGAATTAAATTATCTGCAAATCACAAATATTTTATTTCCAATAATGCTTGGAATGGCTTTCCGACTTCAATAGTAAGGGATATTAATGGCAGGTTTATAATGGACTTGGAATCGAGTGATTTTTCAGCATGGACAAGTAAGGGTTGGCAATTACCTGAAAGAGTTAAAATGCTTGCCGATGATGGAGTCACAGAAATATATGGATTTATATTTAAGCCATCCAATTTCAATGAAAATGCCCTTTTTCCTATTCTTGATAATGTCTACCCAGGTCCTCAGACCAATAATGTATGGTATATCGGATACGATGGCCCCGAAATAGAGTATTTAAGACATCAATTTGCTACAGCAGAGTTGGGATTTATAGTCATCGATATGGACGGTAGAGGTACACCTTTTCGCTCTAAAAAATTTCTCAATCATTCCTACAATGATTTGGGCTTTGCGGGAGGCTTAATTGACCATGTGTCAGGAATTAAACAACTCTCAAGACAGTTATCGTACATAGATTCATCACGTGTCGGAGTGTTCGGTCATTCTGGTGGTGGCTATGCTTCAACAAGAGCAATTCTAGAATTTCCTGATTTTTATGATGTAGCAGTCAGCTCTGCCGGCAATCATGATAGTAGGGGATATCTCAGTATTTGGATGGATTACTATATGTGCAAAAAAGATACGATAGCTTATGAAGATCAATCCAATATAAGTTTGGTCGGCAATCTAAAAGGTAAATTAATGCTAATGACAGGTGATTTAGATGATAATGTCCACCCCTCAATGACTATCAATTTGGTACATGCTCTAATTAAAGCGAATAAAGACTTTGACTTTCTATTGATTCCAAACGCCAATCATGGTAATTCGAGGAATACATATTTTTTGAGAAAAAGGTGGGATTATTTTTACAGGAATCTTTTAGACAAAGAGCCACCTACTAATTTCAAGTTAAGCCTGGATTAACCACGAACCACCAACAATGTATAAAAATAATAGCCGAGATAATCGTAAATTAAAGGGTTGTAGCCCACATAAAATTTAGTTGTAATTTGAAAATTTCGAGTTCCGCAGTTGGCTACTATTCTTATACAAACCGTTGAAAATAAAAGAAATGAAGAAAAAGGCAAAATTTAAACTTTTTTACGTAACGAAGTGGAGTTAAGGTGTTTAAATGTGCGGTTGGATTTTTCAAAATTGCACGGTAGTGCAAAAGAGCGCAGGCTAAAAATGTTTTCTGTCATTAAAAACTGAATTAATCAAATTAAAAGAAATTCGTTGTCAAACCGAGACGATTCTTTATTGATTATTTC